>CAZANL010000097.1:0-10642 GCA_964486115.1 uncultured Planctomycetota bacterium | reverse complement strand
CTGAGCCAGCGTTCCGTTGATCACCTGCTGGAGATAGGTGATCTTTCGCCCAATGGGCAAACGGGCCCACTCGGTCTTGTTCTCATCGAGGGTAGCGATGTCCCGGTCTAGCAGCTTGGTATCCATATGCTGATTATTATTGCACTAACTGGTCAGCCATCAAGATCGGGGGAGGATCACTTCGCACATCCGGCCCCACCCAGATCGCTCGATCGGGCCAACAGAACCGACTGAGACAGGACCGGGTCTGC
Organism: uncultured Planctomycetota bacterium; assembly: GCA_964486115.1. Taxonomy (GTDB): domain Bacteria; phylum Planctomycetota; class JACQVV01; order JACQVV01; family CAZANL01; genus CAZANL01. The sequence continues at coordinate 10,391 of CAZANL010000097.1, read as the reverse complement.
CCCACCTGCCGCCGCTAGCGATTTGCTTTCCACCAGCGCAGCCACGCATCCGCCACCTCGGCCCGTGACTTTTCGAGACGGCTGGGGTCCAGAGTCACTCCGGGAGACGCCCCCGAGACCTTCTCCAGCGCGACCACCAGCTGCTCCAACACGTAAGCGCTCTTTTCGGTCCTCAGCAGTCGGACGAGCCGGGGGATCACCGAAGAGCGGGCGGTTCGGCCGACTGCACCAGCGATCGCGCCTCGCACCATCTCGGTCCGCTCCACCTTGTACGCCTTGAGCAGATCGGCCACGACCGACTGCCCGCCGACCTCGCCCAGTCCGCGCACGCAGTAGACCCGCACCCCCGCGTCCTCGTCGGTCAGCCCGTTGTAGAACCGGGGAATATCGATCGCGCGCCTTCCCGAAAGCAATACCCGATAGGCCTCCCGGCGCACCCCGACATCCTTGCTGACGAGATATTGTCGCACCTGCTCGACGTGCTTGGCATCACGGATGCGCACCAAGGTGGAGCGACGCTCGAGACGTTCGATCATCTCGATCCGGGCTTTCGCTCGATCCAGCTGTAGCTTCGTCAAGTTCTTGCGCTTGATCAATCCACGGTAGACCGCCAGCGCTCGGTCGAGGCGACCCGCTTGAACCTCGATCTCCGCCAGGAACCAGTGGGAGGTGACGAGGCCCGGCGCAATCGCCAGGACCCTGCGGATCTCCGCGATCGCCCGATCGAGTTGACCGTTCTGATAGTGCATCGTGGCCGACGCGGACAGGTACTCGGTGTTCTTGGGTGCCAGGGCAATGGCCTGATCGATCAACTTGCGAGCGCGCTGCTTCTGACCGGTCAGATGAGCAGCCTGCGCCAGGTCCGAAAGAAAGATCGGCTGTCCCGGCTCCAGCGCGCAAGCCCTCTCGAACTCCCGCCGGCATTGCTCCAGTTGCTTGAGCTTGAGATGGTAGATACCGAGGCCACGACGGGCCCAGGCAAGCTGGGGGTCGATCGCCAGCGCCCGGTCGAACGCGGCCTTCGCCTGATCCAGTTGCTTGAGGTTACCGAGCAGCCGACCGTACAGAAAGTGATACTCGGCGACGTCCGGACGAGCCCGAACGCGATCCCGCGCTGCAGAGAGCAAGAGCTGATGGTTGCCGAACTTGAACAGCTTGTCCTGCTTGGCGATTTCTCGCTCCAGATCCAGCTTCAGCGGCTGCAAGGCGGGCTTTGATGCGGCAGCTGCTCTTGGGGCTGGCTCAGCCGGGTCGGGATCCGGCTGCGGATCGGGGTCCGGCTGCGGGTCGGGATCCGGTTGCGGGTCGGGGTCCGGCTGCGGGTCGGGATCCGGCTGCGGGTCCGGCTCCGGGTCGGGGTCTGTCGGCGTCGGATCCTCTTCCCTGAGGGTGTTGTCCGAAGCCGACTCCTCGACACCCACATCCGGCTCCACCTGGCCGATCTGAACTGCGGGACCAGCCTCCGGCGTCCGAACCGATTCGGAAGCCCCACACCCGGCCAGCAACCAGATGCTCAGAACCAGCCAACCCCTGCTCATAGACACATTATACTAGTGAGCGGCCCCGGCCTGTCAACCGCTGGCGCATGGTGTCAGTCGGAGGAGGGAACAGGACGCGTTGACTGGGAACGGCGCGGCTGATAAATTGAGCTATATATGGGTTTTTCGGCGAGGGGGCCCTGATTCTATCGACAGGTCAGATTGAGACGGGCAAGGTTCTCGATGGCCGGTTCGAGATAAAACGCCCCCTCGGCGGGGGTGGCATGGGAAATGTCTACCTGGTGGCTGACCTGGAGATCGGACAGGAGTGCGCGCTCAAGGTTCTGCCAGAGAACAGCCCGGTTCCGCAGAGCACGATCGCTCGCGAGTTCGAAGCCCTGAGGCAACTGGACCATCCCGGCGTGGTCAAGGTCCACTCGCTGCACCGCACCTACTACACGATGGAATACGTGGATGGGAAGCGGCTCTCTCACTATATCGGCGGAGAACTGACCCAATCCCTCGATCTGGCCGTCGACATCTGCTCCGCTCTGGCCTACATCCACTCCTGTGGCACGATCCACCGCGATCTCAAGCCGGACAACATCCTGGTCGTCAACGAGAACCAGGTCAAGATCATGGACTTCGGGCTGGCGCTGGCGCGCGTCAGGCGTGGCGAGCCGATCGCCGGCACCGTGCAGTACATGGCCCCGGAACTGCTCAAGGGTTTCGAGATCGATCCACGGGCAGACCTCTACTCGGTCGGGATCATCCTCTACCAGCTGGTCACCCGCCGGCTGCCCTTCGAGAGCGCCGACCTGATGTCGACGGTGATGGATCACATCCGCACGCCCCCTCCCCCACCCAGGAGCTTCAACCGCAGACTGCCGGAAGAATTCGAGCAGGTGATCCTCAGAGCGATCGCGAAAAACCCGATGGAACGCTACCAGACGGCCGAGGAATTCCGAGCCGACCTGGTGATGCTCGGGGGCCGCAGCGAGATCCAGAAAATGCGCGTCGAGAAGGGCGCCTCGATTCTGATGAAGCCCGCCTTCATCGGCCGCCTAGAGGAGATGGAACAGCTAGAGCACGCCTACACCCAAGTCTGTGAGAACCAGAAACTCGGCATCACCTTGGTCACCGGCAACCAGGGACTCGGCGCATCCCACCTACTGACCGAGTTTGCCGGAGCACACCTCTCACAGGAGCACCTGATCGTCGAGGTGGACCTGAAGGGGAAACAAGACGGTCCGCTCGGAAGCCTCTCCTCGGTCGTCGCCTCCACCGCACGACAGCTGAATGGCCTTCAGCCGGAGGTCGCCAAGCGGCTGTTCGATGAGTGGGGGCCCTTGCTGGTCACTGCCGCCCCACAGCTGGCCGATCAAGGGCTCGCCAAAGCCAATGAGCTGGAGTTGACACCGGACGAGATGCGCGAGCGCCTGCTGACCTTCTTCGCCCAGGTCGCCGGGCAGATACCGCTGGCGCTGTTCCTGCACTCTCTCGAGCGCACTCCACAGCCGCTGGCCGACTTCCTGGTGCAGTTCATCGAGGCCGGCCTCGACACACCGCTCTGGCTCTGCGCAACCCTCCAGCGTGACCATTCCGGGGAGATTCCACCCGGTCCGTGGCAATCGATCACGGACTGCAAGCTGCCCGACTCGACACGTACCCAGCTCGAGCTGACGCCCCTGACAGACGAGGAACTGACGCGGATGCTGTCCTCGATGATCGGCAACAAACCGCTGGACGACAAAAACCTGGGACCGATCATCCAGATGTGTCATGGCCGACCTCTGCTGGGCGTCGAGTTCTTTCGCGCACTGGCGGAAGACGGACAGATTTACCGGCGCGGCTCGATCTGGCAGCTCGAGATCAACGATCTGACCCGCATACCACTGCCGGCACTACTCAGCGAGAGCCTGCTGGAGCAACTACCCGAGCTCTCGGCCGCTGCTCAGCACCTGCTCTCGATCATCTCGCTAGCCGATGGGCGCCTCTCGGTCGAGGTCTGTGCGGAGTTGATTGGCCAGAAAAAGAAGAAGCTTCAGGCCACCAGCGACGAACTCGAATCCGCAGGATTCCTGCTGCGCAACCCCAGCCACCAAGGACGCCTCGAGCTCCCTTTCGAGAGGGTCCGCGAGTACCTCCGCGCCGAGATCCCCCAGGTGACCAAGGTACAGTGGCACGGCTTGCTAGCCCAGCAAATGGAGAAGATGCTCGACAGCCGAGCAAGGGACCTGCGGATGATTGCCGAGCACTATCGGCGAGCCGGCAAGTTCGACAAGGCGATCGCGTTCTACACGCGGGCCGGAGAGGTGGCCAAGAAGTACCTCGATACAGACGAGGCGATCGACCATTACGACCAGGCGCGAAACCTGGCGCAGAAAGAAGAGAGCCAGGAGGCCCTGGCCAAGACCCTGGGCCAGCTAGCTAGCCTCTACTCTCGCAAGGGCCGCTACGACAAGGCCGTCCAGCTCTACAGTCAAGCACTCACGCATCCCTCGCCTAAACCGGACCACCTGTTCTACTCCAAGGGCCTGGCCTATGCGTACTATCGCATGCGCCAGCTCGAACAGGCGATGGGGATCTACGAAGGACTGCTGGTCGACGCCCCCGAAGAGGCCGACCCATATTACTACCTGGGCATGATCCACATGGCGACTGGAGACATCGAGGTTGCCGAGGAGCTGCTGCGCAAGGGCGTGGAAACTGCCACTCGCGTGAAAACAGATCGGGACAAGGCGGCGCTCTACTTGCAACTGGGCCGGCTGAAGTTCCAGCAGGGGCTATTCCACAACGCAATCAACTACTATACCAGGGCACAGGACCTGCTCGAGGGAGAGGGACACGAGCACCTGAAATCACGTATTTCCAGCAGCATCGCCCTGTTTCACCTGTACCGCGGGGAATCCGGCCTGGCCTACAAGCACCTCGAGGATGCGCTCTTTCTGGGTCAGGCCTGCGGCGACCAGGCGCGAGCCAACTCGGCGCGGATCTTGATCGGCATGTGCTTCGAGCTGCGCAGCGATCTGCGACGGGCCATGGCGATCTACCTGGACTGTCTCGAGTCGGCCCAGCGCCAGAACCAGCAGCCGGAGATCGCCAAGGCGCTGCTGGCCCTCGGCCGAACACTGATCAGGCAGAGCGAGCCTGAAAGAGCGCTGACCCACCTGACCCAGGCGCTCAAGCTGTTCCGTAAAACGCGGCATATGTGGGGCGAGGGACAGAGCTATTTTCATCTCGGTGAGGCGCGGCTGCTGCTGGGCCAGACAAACAAGGCCCGATCTTCCCTGGGCAAGGCGGAACGGCTGCTCAAGAAGGTGCCGATGCGCTGGATGCTGCCGCGGGTCTACTGCCGGGTAGTCGAGCTGCTGCTCAGCGTCGGAGAGTCCGAGAAAGCTCTCAAGACGCTCAACAAATCGCTGAAGAAAGCTCGGGACATGCACGACAAGGTCTCGGAAGGGCTGATCTATCATCAATATGCCCTTTACTGCGAACAGCACGACCTGCAAGCAGAGGCTCGCGAGCACTTTGTCGCCTCGAAGACGGTGCTCGACCAGAACGGCAGCCCGCTGGAGGCGGCCCGGGTCTATCTCGATTACGGACGCTACCTCCTGACGATGGAGAAGGGAGGGCAGATCGGCTTCCTCAAGAGCGCCCTCAAGCACATCACGGCAGCCCGAGACACCTTCGAGCGAGCCTGGGTGCAACCCCTGTGCCACAAGGCAAACCTGCTGCTGGAAGACTGCAAGAGGACGCGTTTCTCCTCGGGTTACGACCTCGACCCGCGCAAGGTAGTGCTGACCAAGCAGCTGTCCGCCCTGCGAAACGCCGCACGGACCCAGCTGGAACAACTACGACAGGCCTTCGAAAAGGAACTGAGCAAGGACATGGACGGAAAAGCGCTGTTAGCCCGCTACGAGAAACGGCTCAAGGAGGTGGAAGACTCACTGTCCAAGAAGATCTCCGAGCAGAAGAAAAAGAACGAGCGGCTGGCCAAGCAGCTCGACGAGATGAAGCGCGAGCGGAAAAACCTACTGACACTTCAGGAGATCAACTCCGAAATCTCCTCCACCCTGGACTCCTCGAAGCTCCTCGAGATGATCCTCGACCGCGCTCTGGAGGCCGTCAAGGCAGAGAGAGGCTTCCTGATGCTCGAATCTAAATCCGGCGAGCCAGAGGTCAAGGTGGCCCGCAACCTGGAACAGGAACAGATCGAAGACCCTAAATCGTGGCTCTCGGCCTCGATCGTGCAAAAAGCCATGCGCACGGGCGAGCCGGTGCTCACCTCGGACGCTCAAACCGATGGACGCTTCGAGGCCGAGTCGATCCAGGAGTTGCAGCTCAAGTCGATCATGTGCGTTCCGCTCAAATGGAAGACCAAGATCATCGGCGCGCTCTACGTCGACAACCGCTCGGTGAGCGACTTGTTCAGCGAGCGAGACCTGGATTTCATGATCACTTTTGCCAACCAGGCGGCGTTGGCCCTCGAGAACGCCCTGCTCTACGAAGAGCTTCAAAAGAAAGAGCAACTCGAACAAGAGTTGAACATCGCCAACCGGATCCAGCAACAGTTGCTGCCCAAGACGCAACCTCGCCTCCCGGGCCTGGAGGTTCACGGCATGATGCAGCCAGCGCGGATGGTCGGAGGAGACTACTACGACTTCATCGAAAAGGACGGCAGCCTGACCGTCTGTATCGGCGACGTCTCCGGCAAGGGCGTTCCGGCCGGCTTGGTGATGGTGATGGCCCAGCTGTTCTTGCATCACTGGGACATCGATCCAGCCGATACACGCGACACGATGCTGACGGCCAACAAGATTCTCCACGCCAACACCGAACCGTTCGTTTTCATGTCGATGTTGCTGCTAAACTGGAACGCCGAAACAAGGACATTGCGCTATACCGGAGCGGGCCACGAGAACATACTGGTGTATCGGGCGAAGAAGAAAAAAGTCGATGTGATACCCGCCGGCGGGGTCGTGCTGGGAATCAAGAAGGACATTTCAGCGGTACTCGACGAGAAAGAACTGGACCTAGCACCCGACGATGCGGTATTGCTCTACACAGACGGCGCGACCGAAGCCCTCAACGCCAAGGGAGAGATGTACACGCTGCAGCGGCTGAGAGCAGCCTTTGCCGAATGCGGTAAAGGCACGGCGGACGGGATGGTCGCACAGATCTTCTCGGAGTTGACGAGCTTCATCGGCGAGAGCACCGAACAACACGACGACATCACCCTAGCGGTGCTCAAGTGCACCAAGGACTGAGGTAGCCTCTGTGAACATGCCCGCCCGGGTCGAGAACGCGCGCATCTTGGTTGTGGATGATGACCGCTTGATCCGTGCTACTCTCGAGAAGACGCTGACCCGCTGCGGCTATCAGGTCCGCCTCGCCGAGAACGGCGAGCAAGCGCTGGAGATGATCTCTCTGGAGTTGCCTGAGTTGATCCTGCTCGACATCCGCATGCCGGGCATGGACGGGCGCACCCTCTGCAAGAAGCTTACCGCGGAAGAACGGACCCGCGTGGTACCGATCGTCTTTCTCTCCGCCGAGAAAGATGCGGAGGACATCATCTTGGGCCTCGAGCTGGGCGCCGTGGACTACGTCCCCAAGCCGTTCGACGGCGAGGTCTTGAGGGCACGGATTACCGGGGTCCTCCGGCGCGCCCAGGAGCAGAAGGCGAAGGTCCAAGAGCTCCGGAAAGAGAGCAAGCGGCTGACGGTTCAGCTGGAGACACAAGAGTCGACGGTCAGCGAACTCAGAACAGAGAGCAAGCGACTGACGACTCAGCTGGAAACACAGGAGTCAACGGTCAGAGATCTCCGGACAGAGAGCAGGCAGCTGACGGTTCGACTGGAAAAGACCGAGTCGCGTGTCCGTGTTTATCGGTTGCTGACGATCACCTTCGTGCTGGTCACCCTGGCCTCGATCTTCGTCCTGGACTTCTACTTTGCCCTTTCGAAGCAGCTGGGCGAGCAGGTCAACCGAGACCAACTCGCCGTTTCGCAGCAGCAGGTGGAGGCTGACATCGAACGCGGCAACATACTGCTTCAGCAGGACAAGCCACAAGAGGCAATCCATGCGTTCCGCCGTGCCCTGCTGCTGCGCGCAGACTACCAAGAGGCCGTGCTGGGGATGGCGCGTGCCCGCGCCAGTCTAGCGCTCCAACAGGCTCGGATGGGCAAGATGGCGCTGGCCCGCCGCAACCACCAGATCGCTGCTGAGCTGGCCGGGGAAGACACCCTCGACGGCCTTCTGGAACGGGTCGCCCGCGAACTCGCGGCGAAGTCCAAGCTCAGCGTCGTGAGCCAACCGGAAGGCGCCACGGTCACACTGCGGCCCCTCGACCCACACACCCAGCAACTCGGACCGCGCAGCATCCTGGGGAAAACACCGTTATCCGACAGCCTGATCGAGCCTGGCACCCACGTCCTCGAGATCGCCCGCCAAGGCTATCTGACGTGCCGGATACCGATCAAGATCTTGAGCAATCAGTCACAGCGCATAGAGATCCGTCTGGCCTCGACCAAGGACACACCCTCGGGGATGATCCACATTCCCGCCGGTCCCTTCTGGTACAACCGGGACAAGAAAGACCCGCTGAAGCTCGTGAAACTGAACAGTTTCCTGATCGACCGCACCGAGGTGACCCACGCCGAATACGCACAGTTCGTCTCTGCGACCAAGCACAAGGCCCCTCCCTACTGGATAGATCAGCGCCCGCCACCCGCGAGGAGTGAGTTCCCGGTGTATCAGGTCAGCTGGAACGACGCCACCGCATACGCCAAGTGGGCCGGCAAGCGTCTCCCCACAGAGCAGGAGTGGCAGAAGGCAGCACGGGGCGGGGATCAGCGGATCTACCCTTGGGGCAACAAATTCCAGCCCGGGCGCGCCAATGTCGAGCGATCGGACCGAGGGCAACTCAGCCTGGAGAAGGCGGGATCTCGACCGGAAGGCGCGTCGGTCTTCGGCGTTCTGCAACTGGGGGGCAACCTGCAGGAATGGACGGCCAGCGACGGACCGGGCAAGGGCTATAAGCTCCTGCGCGGCGGCGCCTGGGTCTATCCGCACCTGAGGGCCCGCTGCGACTTCTGGGTTTCCTGGCCGGCAAACGTCCAATACCCTTCCGTCGGATTCCGCTGCGCCAAGGACCTGCCGACCAAGAAAGACTAGGCGGTGTCCGACAACTTGCCAGTCGGGCTGCTTTCGAGCATCGGTGTTGCGCACCTCGCCCCGGCTGATGTCCCAGCGAGCGCGACCCGGTCATCTGCCTTGCTCGTGCGTTGCGGCGAGCGCCATCGAGGTCCAGCTGACCTGGCCCGGTCAGCATCTCTGGCTTCCCACGAAACAGCCCCCGACCTCTACTCCCGCCGACTGTCAGACAGACCCTGGCCCTACTCCATCCTGCTGCTGGTCGTCGCACTGTCAGCACTGTCCGCGCCACCGGCAACAGCCCGCGAGAAGAAGCTGCGTTTGGTCTCGTACAACGTGCAGTTCCTTCCGCTGATCGCCAGAGGCTTCAACAAGCGCTCCAATGTGTCCTACAGGGCCCGCGCGATCGTCGCTCACCTGGCCGATACAGCCGACATCATCGGATTCAACGAAGTCTTTGACTACCAGGCTCGAGCACTGCTCATCGGGGGATTCAAGAAAGCCTGGGGAGCGTCATTCCACCACGTCGTCCACCCCAAGGGGAGCAACCGGATCAATGGCGGCCTGTTGATCGTCAGCCGCTATCCACTGGTGGCCACCCACGCGCTGCACTTCCGCGCAGCGAGCCGCTTCAGAGATCATGGCCTGGCTGCCGACGGGCTGGTCTCGAAAGGCGTCCAGCACGCAGCTGTCCGCCTCAGCGCATCGCTGACGATCGACCTGTTCGCGACTCACCTCGAGGCCCGCTCCGAGCAGGCCCGTCAGGCGCAGTACACCGAGCTGGCCCAGTTCATCCACAAATATGGTAGCTCACGTCGCCCCTCCGTGTTGATCGGCGACTTCAACACCAGCGGCGGCGAGAAAGAGATGGCCCGCAAGGGGAGCGCGTACCAGGTCATGATGAGGGCCTTGCGCGATACGCGAAACCACGACCCGATGGTCGACCTGTGGCCCAAGCTCAACAAGCGGATCATCGGAACCAGCAACCAGCTGACTGACGACGGGGGCCGGCGGATCGACTACATCATGGCCGCCATCCCGAGGTCAGCACAGGAGCGCTTCAAGCCGACAGCCCTCAGCGTCCGGCAGCATCGCGACGCCAAGGTGGCTGCCCTCTCCAACCACTCCGCCGTCCATTGTATCTTTACCTGGCAAGCAGCCCCATAACCGGGAGAGCGCTCCGACTACCGGGCACTCGATTCCTGCAAGATCGAGTAACTCACCTGAGCTGCTTGCGCCAGTAGGACCGCAGATTCTCGAGCCGGAAAAGAACCTCGATCGAGTGGTCGACCAGCTTGGACTTGTTTTCGAACGTCAGATTCTCGTTGAGAAAGTGCCGGACGAATTCGAGGAACAGCCGCTCGACCGAGTCCCGCATCCGCTCCGGATCGGTCGACTCGGCCAGGCCGAATTGCATCTGGCCGGACAGCACCTTGATGCCCAAGGTCCCTCGCAGGGTGGCCCAATCGAAATCCCGCGCACCGATATCCAGGTGTCGACGCAGGTTTCCCTTCAATGAGCGGCCCTTGCTGTCCCTGCTCTGCGCCAGCAGTTCGTCCAGAAAGCGCTTGTCGTCGATCAGCGCAGCCACCACAGGCGATCCTCTGGGCAGCTTGCCGAGCACTGCGAGTCCCGGAGCGGGGCCAGTCCCGGCTGCCAGCTTGTTCAGGGCCGACTCCAGACGCCGCCGGCTCCTCGAGCTGAGCAGCGTATTCTCGAAGATCGCGCTGAACTTGGCGTCTTGCTGGTAGATCGCCA
>CAZANL010000096.1:0-10695 GCA_964486115.1 uncultured Planctomycetota bacterium | reverse complement strand
CTAGAGGCCGAAATGGGGAAGCTCGTCTTCGGGCAGGATCCCGCGATCGAACTGATCGCGAACATGATCCAGATGTCGCGGGCCGGTCTGCGGGAGCCGGAGAAGCCGATCGCTTGTTTCTTGTTCACTGGACCGACCGGAGTGGGGAAGACTGAGGTGGCGCGGACCCTGGCGTCGACGCTGGGCATCAATTTCTTGCGTTACGACATGAGCGAGTACATGGAGCGCCACTCGGTCAGTCGTCTGATCGGAGCTCCGCCGGGCTATGTCGGCTTCGATCAGGGCGGGTTACTGACCGACGCGGTCAACAAGACGCCGCACGCGGTACTGCTGCTGGACGAAGTCGAGAAGGCGCACCCCGACCTGTTCAACATCCTGCTGCAGATCATGGACCACGGTACGCTGACCGACAACAATGGCCGGCCGAGCAACTTCTGCCACGTGATCCTGATCATGACCAGCAACATGGGGGCGCGGGAGATGGAGCAGGGACGGATCGGTTTCAGCGAGGAGCAAAACCTGGACGCCGATCAGGGGGCCTACGAGAAGCTGTTCTCACCCGAGTTCCGTAACCGGCTGGATGCTCGTGTGGCATTCTCACCGCTGCAGCCGTTCGTGATGGAGAAGATCGTCGACAAGTTCATCAGGCAGCTTTGCGATCAGTTGCACGAGCGCAAGGTGCAGGTCGAACTGACCGACGAAGCTCGCAGATGGTTGGCCGTCAAGGGCTACGATCTGCGGATGGGGGCTCGTCCGCTGGCGCGTGTGATCGCAACCGAAATCAAGAAGCCGCTCACCAAGGAGATTCTCTTTGGCGATCTCGAGCACGGCGGCAAGGTCCTGGTGGGCTTGGCAGACGACGCGGTCACCTTCGACTGCACGCCGGCCGATCCGCCCGCCAAGCTGGAAGACGTCTCCATCGAAACCTCGGCGGCCCCGGACCAGGAGGCCAAGACTACCGCTGAACCACCTGTCGAGGAAGCCTAGCGGCGGCTGGTCAGGTCCGAAAGGGATGGTGCTCGGGTGAGCCTGCATGTTCGAGGCGATCGTCCCGGCGGTGGCTGATTCGGCTGCTCATTTTTTGAGTTTTGAGTGCTGTCGCACATGCATGATCTGCTCGTGGACCCTGGGCCGTTCCTGCTCGAGGCTCTCGGAAATTAGCTGGTGCAGTTGCGGGTCGGCAAACTTGTGCAGTGAGAGGTTGGCCGTCGGATCGAAGCCGCGTGTCTGCTTGTAGCCCATGTTGCCGAAGCCGCAGTGAAAACGATCCAGTCCCTGCTCGATCATGTACTGGATCGGGCGGTAGTACGAGACGTTGAAGTAGAGCGAGGGCAACTCTTCGACCGCGCCCCAGTAGCGTCCGTAGAGCTCCTTGCCCTTGTGCACGAGCAGTGCCCCGCCAACGGGCTGACCGGATGTGTTGCGGGCTAGCACCAGGATCATTCGCTCACGCCACTCTTGCCACAGCAGCTTCCAAGTGGGCGCCTTGAGATAATGACTGCCGGTACCGTAACAGCGGCAGGTGAGCGAGTAGAAACCGTACATTGCTTCAATGTCTTCCTCGCTGATCTCGTCGCCGCGAAGCAGCACGAGATCCAGCTGCTGCTCGTGTAGTCGCCGCAACTCCCGCTTGATGCTCACACGTTTCTTCGAGCGAAAGCGAGCCAGGTAGTCATCGAAGCTGTGGTAGGGCTGATTGGTAAGGGTCAGCTGGAAGCTGACGCGGCGCAGGTAACCCAGCGGCTCGAGCAGCTCGGCCTCCGCCTCGGGGACGAAGAGGAAGTGGACTCCGTGGATCCCAGTCTGGAAGGCCCAGCTTTCGATATGTGCCGTCAGCGCCTTGAGTAGCGTAGCCTTGTGATAGTCTGGGTCGACCAGGAAGCGCTCACAGGTGACAGGTGTGAACGGCGCCATCGAGACCAGCTTGGGGTAATAGTCGAACCCGATCTGATGTGCGAAGTGATACCAGTAGTAGTCGTAGATGAACTCGGCGCGGCCGTCTGACTTGATGTACATCGGGGCTGCCGCAATCAGCCGCTGGTCCTCGTCGAACAGCACCAGATGGTGGGGGAGATAGCCGTGCTCCGGTGTGGCTGAAGCTGATTCGCAGGCATTGAGGAAGGCCCACTCGCTGAAGGGAGAGCCGTCGCCGATCAACCGGTCCCACTGCTCGCGCGCAATCTCAGCGACACCTCGCACGAAGCGAGCGGACAGCTTCAGCTGTTGCTCACCAGGGGATGATGGAGCCGTCATGAAGCTTGAAGCTGCCCGAGTCTGCCAGAGTCAATCCGTCGATCACCCGGCGCATGCCGCTGACGCTCTCCGAGATCGACATCGGCGCGCCTGAGCCGCCCATGTCGGTGGCGACCCAGCCTGGATGCATCACGATCACCGTGACGCCGCGGCTTTTCAGATCGATCGACAGACACTTGGCGACCATGTTCACGGCTGATTTGCTCGAACGGTACAGGTAGCTGCCTCCGCTGGTGTTGTCGGTGATGCTGCCCATCTTGCTGGTGAGGATCACGTTCTTTTTCTGCTCGCCCTTCTCGAGATGGCTGATGAACTGTTCGGTGACCCGCAGGGGGCCCATGCTGTTGACCGAGAAGGTCTGAGCCCAGGCGTCATAGTCGATCTCTCCGAACGAACTTCTCTGCTGGCCCATCCGATCACCGTAAACGCCGGCGTTGTTGAGCAGCAGGTCGATCGGCTGGTCCGCCAGTTCGAGAGCCAGACCTTCGATCTGGTGTGGGTCACTGACATCCATCTGGTGAACCGTGATCCGGTCGCTGGCGGCGGCCAGCGCCCCGAGCGCTTTCGCAGTCTCGGGATGGCGGCAGGCAGCGAAGACGCGCCAGCCATTGGCGGTATATTGTTCGGCGAACGCGAGACCCAACCCGCGGTTGGCGCCACTGATCAGCACATTAGGCGCGATGACAATTCCCTACAATCCGAGTGGTAAACCGATATTCTAGCTGGAGAGCTTGCATGACAGAATACATTCTGTTGGCGCTCCGCGCGTTTCGCGTTACCGACTTTTTTCGGCGTGACGCGTGTGCGCATCGATCTCGGTCGGTGTAGAGAGGCGTGCTGGCAGGCCAGGAAATCATTGTCCAGGGAGGTGGGGCAGGGCCCGTGAGCGAATACGCCGACTACCTGAGGGACAAGCGCGTGATCGTCGTCGGCACCGCGCCGCACGTGTTGAAGCAGGCGATGGGCCAGCAGATCGACGACCATGACATCGTCGTGCGCATCAATCAGGGCTTCATGATGCTCGACGAGTACTCGGAGAGTCTTGGGGCACGCACGGACGTGCTGTACCTGACCGATCGTATTTTCAGGTTGCGCTGGCTCGATGTGACCCGGCTGGAGCGCATACCGTGGCGATTCAGCCGTCAGGAGCTGGGGTTGAAGCAGGAGATGACCGATCGGTTCGGCTTCTACCCGCGGACGGGCGTGGTGGCGATCTATCATCTGCTGCAGTTCCCACTGGCCGGCCTGCACGTGGTTGGTTTTACCGGCTACTTTGGTGAGCAGATCCACATCGACGGTTACTTTCGGTCCTGGAAGATGACCGATCAGTTCGTTCTGGAGTCGGGAACCGATCAGAGCCATTCGAGGGACCGGGAACTCGAAATCTACCGGGATTGTCTGTTGACGGATCCGCGGCTGACCGTCGATGAGGTGTTTGACGGATTCCTCGCCCGCTGAGGTCAGCGGTGGGGTGCTAGCGGTTGGCGATGTACTGTGCGATGGCGGCCTGCCAGGGCCGCATCGACCAACCGGTCTGTTCCAGCTTGTCCAGCGCAAGTCTGGAGTCGCGTGGGCGATCTGCTGGCAGCGCTAGCGATTCGGTTGTGATCGGCCCCAGTGTCGCTTCGATCTGCGTCAGCGCAAGCACCTCGCGGGCCAGGCCGTACCATGTCGTCGCGCCGGTGTTGGTCACGTGGAACAAGCCACGATGTCCTTCCCGCACCAAGAAGAAGATCGCCGCTGCCAGGTCGTCGGCCAGGGTCGGGCTGCCCAGTTGGTCATCGACGACTTCCAGAGCTTCCCCAGCACTCGCTTTGGCCAGGATCTTCTCGACGAAGTTGTCGCCGCCTGGTCGACAGACCCATGCGGTACGAACCACCAGCGACTCGGCCCCACTGTCGAGGACGGCTGTCTCGCCGGCCAGCTTGGAGCGGCCGTAGGCTGAAAGAGGAGCAGGAGTGTCGGTTTCGCTGTAGGGCGGCTGTCCGCCCCCGCCGAAGACGAAGTCGGTCGACAGGTGGAGCATCTTGGCCCCGTGGCGTTCACAGCTGCCGGCGATCCAGCCCGGCGCCAGGCCGTTGATGCGCTGTGCCAGGTCCTGCTCGGTCTCGGCTCGGTCGACCGCGTTGTAAGCCGCGGCATTGAGCACCCACTCCGGTCTGGTTTTCGCGATCAACGCCTCGACGGCGTCGTGATCGGTGATGTCCAGCTCCTCTCGTGAGAATGCGCGCAGTTCGATTTCGGTTTTCGAGATCAGCTCGCTGAACGCACGGCCGAGCTGGCCGGCAGCGCCGAAAAGCAACCAGGTCATTGTCGCTCCTCGTACCATTGTCGGTAGAAATCACGGTAGGCGCCGCTCTTGATCGCCTCCCACCACTCGCGGTGTTCACGGTACCAGGCGACCGTCTGGGCCAGTCCGTCTGCGAATCGGACTCGTGGTTGCCAGCCCAGTTCGTTGATGATCTTGCTCGGGTCGATCGCGTATCGCCGATCGTGTCCCGGCCGGTCGGTGACGTGCTCGATCATCTCCTTGCCGCAGCCGACGGCCTCGAGGATTGCGTGAGTCAGGTCGAGATTGGTCAACTCGTGTCGGCTGCCGATGTTGTAGATCTCTCCGGAGCGGCCGCTGTCGGTCAGCATGAGCAGGGCCCGACAGTGGTCGTCGACGTGGATCCAGTCTCGCACGTGACGGCCGTCGCCGTACAGTGGCACCTGCCTGCCGTCGAGCAGATTGGTCACGAACAGTGGGACCACCTTCTCCGGAAATTGGTAGGGGCCGTAGTTGTTGCAGCAGCGGCTGACGATGGTGGGCAGGCCAAAGGTCTCGTGGTAGGCCAGCACCAGCATGTCGGCGCCTGCCTTGCTTGCCGAGTAGGGGCTGCGTGGCGAGAGGTTGGTTTGCTCAGTGAACAGACCTTCCGCGCCCAGTGAGCCGTAGACCTCGTCCGTTCCCACCTGGAGAAAGCAGGAGACGCCTGCTGCGTGAGCCTGCTCTAGCAGCACCTGGGTCCCGAGCACGTTGGTCGTGACGAACTCCCTCGGACCGAGGATGCTGCGGTCGACGTGGCTCTCCGCGGCGAAGTTGACGACCACGTCCACACCCTCGCGGAACGCTTCGGCAACCGCTGAATCATCGGCTATCCCTCCCTTGACCAGTCGATAACCCGGGTCGTCCGCCAAGTCGCTCAGGTTTGCCAGGTTGCCTGCGTAGGTCAGCAGGTCGAGGTTGACGATCTCGGCGTCGGGGCGCTCGGCGCGTAGTAATCGAATGAAGTTGGCGCCGATGAAGCCGCAGCCTCCCGTGACCAGGTAACGTGTCATTGTGCCGTCTCCAGTGCCAGGAGCCCGTGGTTGCCGAGGTCAGGTCGCTGTTCGCAGGGGGCTGCGACGGTCGCCTTCAGCGACCTGTCGCTGGGCCGTCCCGGCAGGAAACGGCCGGTGGGCCTGGTCGCGATCGGGGGTGTCCCCGACTCCCGAGCCTGCTGCCCATGATCTGGCAGTCCGCCGCGTGGCGGTGTGCCAATGGCACGGGGTGCCGGGCTCCATGAGGTCGGTCGACACACCGTCTCGACTCCGGAGGTCAGAGCGCTGCGTATGGCCATGGCGAGCCGGTCCAGCAGGGTCAGAGTGCTGCTCATCGCGCGGATGATGCCCCAGCTTCATGCTGTTTGCAAATGGTGTCTGCCACGGGCACGCAGACAATTCAACTCAGTGACCGCTCCGACGGCAAGCTCTTGCCTGCTCGGGCTCTTCCCGCGTGTGGACATCCGGCCCTCGGCCACGGTTGCAAGTCTCGGGATCGACACTGTTAGGCGCTGCTGTGGATGAGCAGACTCTAGCGCTTTTCGAGTGTCTTGGCGTCGAGTGTGACCGCCCGGCTGCTCTGCCGTTCAGTCAGTTCCAGCCCGAGTGGGTTGTGGATGTTGATCCAGCGTAGCCGCACATCCCCCCTCGCGTCTGCCTGGTCTGTGAACAGCGGAGTGATGTGAGTGACCTGCCACTGCGAGCCCGTGAACTCCACCTGATAGATGTCCAGCCGCCGCTCGGTCAGCTTGCCCTGCTTGCGCGTTTCTTCCATCAACAGTACGCGGCTGCGGCGTACACGGCCTGTTATTTTGAGCGCACGGCGCTTGACGTCCTCACCCGCGTTCCTGGCGAGGAACCGCCCGAGGGAGCGCTGTTTCTCCGATGTCAGCACGTCGTCTGGTGTCGTCGGAATCTCGCCGTTGAGGCTGATATAGACCGCGGTCTTGCTCACGACGAGCAGGTCATAGCGATCGGGCCACAGGCCGTCCACCCGATAGGAATCAGCCTGGGTGTTCTTCCTGGCCCGGCGCATATGCTGGCTGTTGATCCCGAAGACCCGGACGGACTCCACGTCTTGGATGCCGGCCAGCTGGAGTGTCACGTCGCATGGCACGGTCGCGGGCAGCTTGGCGAAGCGCAGCTCCGCGACGTACTGCAACTCCTCGAGCCTCTGGCCGAGCTTGCCCTGTTGTTCTCGGCTCAGACCGAAGGTGCGAGGCCCTCCCTGCTGCTGCTCGATGGTGAATGTGGTCGACAGCTGGCCCCAGAGGCATGTTCCGTTGTGTAGTACGACCCGCGCTCTGAACGTGAGCAAGGGTGCGATCGTCGGTTTCGATGTCTTGCCTGACCCCCGCAGCCGTTGTCGGGAGTCTCGCTCGCGCCAAGGCAACATCTGAACGGCTGTGATCGCGTTCCAGGGTATTTGAACGGCCGGCTTGCCCTGGCGCAGCAGGCGAAGTTTGAGGGTCCGGAAGCCGATCTTCCCGGCCATCGTCTCCCCGGTGGAGAGGACGACGACGCCGGGCTGAGAGCCGTTGGACGCCGTGCTCGGACAGAGCAGGCTGGCGACGATCAACCACCGTAGCATTCCGACATTATAAGTGATTGCCCTTGGAATTGTGGCATCATGACCGCATGGGGCTGCCAGAGAACAAGCGGCTGAACCTCTCGGGAGAGCGCTTTGGTGTGGTCTACCACCTCGCCGGTGACGAGCAGACCGTTCGTCGGCGATGCCAGGAGGTGCGGGTAGAGCAGACCGTCGAGTTTCCGGTTGACTGTCTGCCTGTCGGTGACATTCCCGAGCACCTTTTGGGTCGTATAGAGGCTTTCGAACCTCTCGGTCAAGGTCGCTTCGAGGTGCTCATCAGCTATGCCAGCGAGTTGGCGGGACGCGAGTTCGTCCAGCTGCTGAATGTGCTCTACGGGATGATCAGCCATCAGCCGGATGTCAGTCTGGAGCGGCTGGAGTTGCCGAGCAGCCTTCTCAGCCATTACGGCGGGCCGCGCTTCGGCATTCGAGGCCTGCGCGAGCGGTTGGGAGCGGATGCTCGCCCCCTGGTCTGCACTGCGGTCAAGCCGGTGGGGCTGAGCGCTGTGGAGCTGGCCCGGCTGGCCCATGTCTTCGCGCTCGGCGGAATCGACATCATCAAGGACGATCACGGCCTGTGCAATCAGACGCTGTCTCCGTTCCGCGAGCGTGTCGAGCGTTGCACGGCGGCGGTTGCCCGAGCGAATGAGATGAGTGGTGGTCGGACGATCTACGCGCCGAATGTCACCGGTCCGGCCGAGGAACTCGTCGATCGGGCGCTATTTGCTCAGGAGGCCGGAGCGGGCGGTTTGATGATCTGTCCCGGGTTGACGGGGTTGGATCAGATGCGTCGGCTGGCCGAGGAACCTCGCCTCGACCTGCCTCTGCTGGCGCACTGCACCTGGGTGGGCAGCTGGCTGCCCTTGGGAGGCAGCGGGATTTCGGACTTTGCGCTCTATGGACAGCTGATGCGACTTGCCGGGGCGGACTCGGTGATCTTTTTGGGGTACGGTGGACGTTTCGACGACAGCCGGGAGGCCTCGCGTCAGACGGTTGCTGGTTGTCTCGCGCCAATGGGGCATATCCGAGCGGTCTTTCCGATGGTGGGCGGCGGGATGGCGCTCGAGCGCTTGCCCGAGCTTCTGACGTTCTATGGGGCGGAGACGATTCTGCTGGTCGGCGGTGGGCTGCATACCCACGGGCCAGACCTGTTCGAGAACTGCCGGAAGTTCCGTCAGGCAGTCGAGGCGGCGCCTGTCAGCATGCCCACTCGCTAGCGAGTATCCCGTAGACCACGAGGTCGACGTAGCTACCGTAGAGATTCTCGGCCTGGCGCAGGGTCCCCTCTAGTGTGAAGCCGAGCCGTTCGGGGATCGCCCGGCTCCTGAGGTTGGCCGTGGCGCAGCGAATTACCATCCGATTGAGCTGCCAGGACCCGAAGGCGTGATCGGTCATCGCTCGTACGGAGAGGCTGATCAGTCCCTTGCCTTCGTGACCTTGGTCGATCCAGTAGCCCAGGCTGGCGCTTCGGTTGGGCCAGTCGATGCCATGAAAGCCGATGACGCCGGCCAGTGCGCCCTGATGCCAGATGCCCGCACTGAAACCCCTGTTGCGCCCAAACTGCTCGAGCGCCTCCCGGATAAAGGTCTGCGTGTCGCTGAGTGTGCGGCATTGGTCCAGCCATGGTAGCCACTCGCGGAGTCGCTCGCGGTTGTGTTCGGTCAGCGCGAACAACTCTTCCGAGTGGCGCTCCTCGAGCAATGACAGGGCGGATTCAGCGTCCAGACGATGATAGAACATATCAGCCTGTGGTGATCACGACCCAGCCCAGCTGGAGCGATCGGCGACCTCCTGGAGTCTCAATTTTGACGCAGCGGCAGCGAAAGGGGTACTCACTTCGGAGTTCGGACCATACCACGGAATCGGTTATCATGTCAGAGATGGGCTACCCGGTGCATTCCAGTGGTGGGACGGTCGCGTTCGACTTCGGGCCTGCTCCGTATCTGCCAGAAGGGACTCAACGTTGACCGACGAGAAGATGTACGGTGCTTTCTACAAGAGAACCTATCGGTGTCTGCTGGATCGGGGCGAGTTTTCGGCGTTTCGAATCTATCCCAGCAAGACCCGCGAGCATGAGAAGCTGGACGAGTTTCTGGATGTCCCCTACTTCATCGAGTCGCCCGATGGCGTGTATGGGAATGTCACCATGCAGGAGGTGTATGTCTGTCCCACCTGCGGTTTTGCGTCCAATGACGATGGGTTCTTCGAAGGGGAGTCGCAGTACGAACAGACACTGGAACTCTCATCCCGGGAGATCACCTTCCTGCTGACGGCCAGGGAGGCTCGGCTCGACGTTCTTGCCCGTATGACCCGGATGTACGAGTGCCCCCGGACGCTGGACGATGCATTGATCTCGCTGGAGTTGGGGGTCATGTGTTCGCAGACCTTGTATGAGATGGAAACTATCCGGTTCTCCATCGAGACGTTGCGGATTGCTAACTACTCGCTCAAGGCGGCTCGTCTGTGTCGGGAGAACAACCGACCGGGAACTGAGCTGGAGTGGCTCTTCAAGGCTCTGGGGTGGCTCAACAAAGCCTTGGAGTCGGGTATCAAGGGGCTGGCGCGATTCCGAATGCTGTACCAGTTGTTGGCGCTGGGCATCATGGTCGGAGAGAACAAGCTGGCTAGCACGGCATACATGAGGCTGTCCGAGCTCGCAAAGGAGGAGGAGCACCCGGATCTGTCGCGGTACGTCAACCGGGCGAAGGGTGTCTGGGGCGAGCGCCGCGAATTGTACGATGAGATGTGCCCCGAGCTGCTCAAGTAGGGGTTGATCGGCCTACTCCCGGCACGTCGCTCAGAGTGCGGTAGGGCGGTGTGCCGAGTCCCGCATTGGCCTGGGCGAGGCGCTGGGGTCCGACCGCTGAAGAAGGTGGGCGGGGAGAGGTCCACGGAACCTCCCCCCGCCGAGGGAGCGGTAAACGTGATGGTTGTGTGGGGGCCCGTTGCGGGGTCATTTGCGTGGAAGCAGGTTGGCGGCGCGGGATATCTGGCTGCTGACACGGCGGGCCAGTCGCTGCGCCTGGACCACGGGGTCGCCTGGCTGTCGCGCATCGTCTGGATGCGGTTTTCGCCGTCTAGCCAGATAGAGCTGGCGAGAGCGCACTCGGCCCAGGCAGGACAGCTCGGTGGATGCGCTGACGAGCGTGCGGTGTAAGTCTGGAAACGTTAGATCCTGGAAGGTTCGGCGCGCGTCGACTATCTGCTGCTGGAGAGTGGTCACTCCGGCATGCCATCGCTTGCAGAACCTGCGCCATGCTGGCTCGTAGAAGGCCTGGTCATCGCCGAGCACATAGCGGGTGCGAGTCATTGCCATGTCCCATTCGCGGACCAACTCCTGCTCGGCGATCCTCAGGCGGTCCAGACGCTCCCGGTAGTTGGAGGCAACAGCGCGACGCCATTGTCCGCGATCTCCGGGGGCCCGCACGACTCGTGTCCGTTTGGGGCCGAACACCAGGTAGCGGCCGGGGGGTAGCGGGTGCGCCAGCCGAATCTCCCCATCGCCGCATGCGTTGGTTCGAAGCCAGCCGAGGACTAGCTGACGCTCC
>CAZANL010000095.1:0-10797 GCA_964486115.1 uncultured Planctomycetota bacterium | reverse complement strand
GGGACGCTGATCCGCGTGCGCAGCTGGCCTGCGGCCACGTCGAACCCGAGATCCCGCAGGCGGCTCTCGATCCGCTCCGGAACGAGCTTCTCCGACTCGAAGGTGATGCGCACGCGCGAGCGCTGGATCTGCACCTCGATCTGGTCCACACCGTCCAGTTGCCGGAGCCCGGCCATCACCTTCTCGGCACAGGCGCCACAGTCGACTCCGTGCAGCGGGAGCACGACGTGGCTCATCGTCTGGCTGGTCATGCGCTCGCCCCTCCCACACGTTCCTGCACGTGCTCGATCCCCAAGCCGAAGATCTGCTCCACGTGGTGGTCGCTCAGCGTATAGTAGGCCATCTTGCCCTGACGCCGATACTTGACCAGATCCGCATTGCGCAGCAGCCGAAGCTGGTGGCTGACCGCGGATGAGGAGACCTCGAGCAACCCCGCCAGATCGCAGACGCACAGCTCCTCGCGAGCCAGTGCCATCAACATCTTGGTCCGGGTCGGATCTCCGAGAAGCTTGAAGGTCTCGGCCAACCGCATGATCGTGTCGTCCGCCTCCAGCCCCTCTCGAACCCGCTCGACGCGGTCCTGGTCGACATAGAGGTCCTCACAGGTGTCTGACTGCATCCCCACTCACCCCAACAAGTAATCATATGAACATCTGTTCACACGTTATACGGCGCAGCCGGGCTACGGTCAAGACCCGGATGGGGGGGAAACTGGCTGGTCTTCACGCTGACTCAGAGCAGTTCGCGACGTGTCGCGGCCGGGGAGCCGATACACCTGAACCGGATGGGGGGGAGCTGGCTGGTCTTCGCGCTGACTCAGAGCAGCTCGCGAAGTGTCTCGGCCGGGGAGCCGATGCGCTTGAGCTGGAGGCAGAACTTCTCGCCCATCTTGCCTGCCTCACCCGCACCGATCTTGCGGTCGCCGACCATGAAGTCGAGCAGCTCGTCACTCGACTTCTCGAACTCGATCACCGAGCCGATGCTGATCCCCATGATCTCGCCCAGGGTCATCTCCTTGCGCGCCAGCAAAACAGCGAGCGGAATCTTCAACCGCAGGACCCGCTCGATATCCGCCTTGCCCCGAGACTTGCCTGCGGACTTCGACCCCCCACCTGCAGCGTCCCCGCCCGAGGCGAGCTGCTGAACCACACCGAGCGGCCAGAAAAACACCGCCTCGCTCGGGTCGTAGCCAGCTATCTGGAGATCGACCTCGATCATCAGCATCCGTGAGCCCGCGACGAGATCGCCAATCGACTCCGGGCTGGTCACGAAATCCGCTGCGCGTGTCTCTACATGGCGTGTCACCACATCGCCATCACCGTCGTAGGCGTCCGCCAGAACGGAAGACAACGCACCAAACGCCTGATTGAAGGCCTCGCCAAAAGCGTCCGCGTCATCCTCGGTGAAGCCGCCTTCCAGCTTGTCGAGGATCTGAGCTTCGTCCATCATGTACATCAGGCCAACGATGACCAGCACGTCGACCAGATGGAACACCATCACCGTTTCGCCCTCAACGCCACCAACCGCCACCTCGCCGCAGGTCACCACACAGGGAGCGTGAAAGGACTCGGGCAGCTCGCCCGGATCGACGACCCGCTGCTCACGGATATCGATGCTGACTGCCCGCTGCGACGCCAGGATCTCCAGCGTGTTGGACAGAGACGCCAGATGCCACTTCAGGATGGGGGTGAAGCGCTCGATTAGCTGGTCGTCATTCATCGTCGGCTCGTGGTTGCTCCCGCAGCTTGTTTTCCTGGGCCTTGGCCCGATAGAAGGCGGCCTTGGCCTCCGCTCCGGTGCTCGCGACCTCGTCGCCAAACACGTGCGGGTGCCGCCGGATCATCTTCTCCAGACTTCCCTCGATCACCTCATCGAGGGTGAAGTGTCCATCTTCTTCGGCAAGATTAACCAAAAAGCAGAGGTTGAAAAGGGTGTCGCCCAACTCTTCCTTCAGATTCTGGAAGTCTCCGCGCTCGATCGCAAGCACGGCCTCGCGAGCCTCTTCGACCAGGCAGTAGCGGAAGGACTGATAGGTCTGCTCCCGATCCCACGCACAGCCACCAGGGCCCCGCAGCGTTCTCA
Source organism: uncultured Planctomycetota bacterium (assembly GCA_964486115.1). Classification (GTDB taxonomy): domain Bacteria; phylum Planctomycetota; class JACQVV01; order JACQVV01; family CAZANL01; genus CAZANL01. The sequence continues at coordinate 8,715 of CAZANL010000095.1, read as the reverse complement.
CAAGCTCCAGTAGACGCCGCATCAGCACTCAGTTTACTTGATCCGCTTTGCCATCTCCAGCGTCTTGTCGGCCAGGATGGTGAACAGTGTCGAGGAGTTCGTGAGAACCAATGCCCGCATTCTTTCCCGATTGCGGGCCACCGGAAGCAGTCGAACCGAATCCTCCCGGCGCACCGAGGTCACTCCCAGGAGCTGGCCCGTCGGCACGTCGAACAGCGCCGCTTCCAGCCGGGAGTGAATCTCGAGCGTGTTCCCCGGCGCGATCAGCCAACCGACGAGCGTCGGGTATAGATTGCTCCAGCCGTTGTTGTAGTCATAACGTTCGCGGGCTCGGGTCAGCACCAGCAGCCGGCCGGCCCCCGCGCGAGCAGCGCAATGGCGTAGACTGGCCAGGCTGAGATCGTTCGGCAGCCGCTGCTCCGGCGGCGTCTCGACCACCCCAAGCGGACTTGCCGATCCCAGCCGCTGGCGGAATGCCGTCAGGTCTGCGTCGTCGATCGAACGCGCCACCTGGTCGTTGGCGTGATCGGCGAGCTCGAGGATCGTCAGCCGGACCGGCTGCCCCCCTCTTACATGACGCCGAACCTGCGCCTGGATCTGTGCCTCCGAGACCGGCTGGCTGGCTGGCGTCCCGCCCGGAGTCGGCTCTCGCTGTGGATCGTGTACCAGCCCGAAGTCGCCCAGCGAGGCCCTGGCCTCCCGGTAGCTCGGCGGATTGCTGCAACCCGGCCCCAGCAACAGACCGACCCAGACGACCAGCAACGCGCGGGTCATTGTTTCTTTCGCTTCCGGTCCACAATCAACTCGGAACGCCGCAGCCACTCCGGCAGCGGCAGATCCTTTCGAGTCGCACGCGGCTTGCGCTCGCGGTAGGCGTACACCGCGCCGAGATGCAGCACCCGGACGCCATCGACAGGCCACGCAATCGTCAGCCGCAGGCTGCCCGACAGCCCGGCGCGCACCTCCTCGGTGATCCCCTGCTGGGACCAGAGGTAGAACAAGCGCTCGCCGACCCGCTCCTGCGCCGGACCGTGGATCGGGCGGGCGGACCAGCGAACCCAGAAATCGGCGAGGCGGCCGGCATCGGTCGTTCTCGGTCGACGGCCCGACTGCAGCTGCACCGCGTGGTCGCGCATCCAGTCCAGCTCGGCGGCCAGCGGGCGCAGCCCCGCCCGGATCTCTGGGCTGACGCCGGCGCGCGACAGGCTCTGATCGAAAGCAGCAACCAGAGCACCGAGCCTGGCATAGAAATGGGGCGTTGGTTCGAGGACGATCTGGGTCGGCCGCCCCGCTTCCGTCAGCACTCCCCCCGTCAGCGGCAAATTACGCAGTCGCAGCCAGTAGCCCAGCGCGCTGGAGATCGCGCGATCGCGCCAGGCTAAGCGCCAGCGGGGGAGCGGCCCGCCGCGAGGCGCAGGCAGCAAGAGGGCCTGCATCGCATGGATCCCGGCTCGATAGAGCGTATGGACCCGTTCGCTGACAATCGTCCCGGGCAGCGGCAGGTGTTGCTTGCGCGCCTCCCTCAACCGACTGACGAAGTGTGGGGTGCCGGCGTGCTCGCCCAGCAGCAGACCCGCCGCGCGCTGCGAGCCGAAAACGGCCGCCAGGTCCAGCCCTCCCGGATCGGCCCGGCGCACCGAGGCCGTGCCGACGTTGGGCCAGCCCAGCTCGGCGATCCAGCGGAAGTCGTCGATCCTCCGTCGACCGAGAAGCGCCAACCCCGCCCGCCCCCCCGGGCCCCGCAGTCGCTGCAGCGACTGTCCGAAGTCCCTCCATCGTTCGGCGTCGGCCAATCGGGCGAGGGGTAATCCCTCGCCAAACACCTGCCGGGCGGACGCCAGGAAGCTCAGCGAGTCACCGGCCTGCTGCCCTCCCATCAGCATCGAGATCGTCGCGCGAAGTCGCTCCCACGCCTGCCTGGCGCGGATATCTCCGAGCAGCGTCCGGCCAAGCAACAGCGCGGCGGTCTGGCGTGCATCGAACGGCTCGAGGTCGATCGCCGAGACGTCCGGGCGGCCGACCTGCACCTGGGCCCAGGCCAGCTGACGGCGATAACGCCCCGTCACCGTCTCGGCGCTGCGCCCTCGGAACCGACCGTAGTCCAGCGACCGCCCATGGAGCACAGACTCGGCCCGACGACCCGCGACAATTCGGCTCAACTCTCCGGCCACCAACGCGTCTTTCGACGCCGGCCTGGAGCGGCCGAGTTGATCCAGGACATCCGCGTAACAGCGAGCCAGCCGCAGTCCTTCCTCCAGTTCCCTGGGCATGTTGCGCACCGACGCCAGCCCTTGCCTGAGCCGACGCCCCAGCTCGAGCAGCTGCGGCGCGAGGAATCCCTGCTCCAGGCCACGCACCAACCAGCCGATCTCCAGCCAGGTCAGCTCCCCGACCAGATCGCTGGTCAGCATCACCGGCCGGCCGCTGGCGATCGCCCGGCGCGTGACGCCGAACAAGGAGTGCGGCGTCAGCTCTGCGACCAGGCCGTTGCGCTGCAACCGGGCCAGCGTCTGCGGATCCAGTCCGTCGACACCGGCCAGCCGACCTGTCTGCCAGACGACTGGACGGTAGCTCAGTTCCCGAGGGCGATAGTTCTCGAAGCGACCGAAACGTGGCGCCTGCTGACCGAACAGAGCCGACTGGCCGGCCCCCAGGACGAGCACCAGAAAAAAACAGGTCAGCCGCATCGGGCCCGCGTCAGGGACGCTCCAGCCGGGGTCTTTCCGCCACAGCCTGAACCATCCGCTCGAGCAGGACCTTGCGCACCCGCGAGAGCGTCAGCGAGACGCGAAAGGACCCGACCCGCTCGGGGCGCAGCAGAAAGACATGATCCCGGCGCGCACCGACCTTGACGACATGACCTACCGGCTCAAGTCGACCGCCCGGCGGCGCGGAAAGCGCCAGACGGACGGGCTGCCTGGCGGCCGTGTAGTCCCATACGTGCACATCGATGCGCTTTTGGCCGCGAGGGTCGAAGACGGCGGGCAGGACGAGCACGGAGTACAGGCCCGGCCCGGCAACAAACAACATGCTCCGCTCCGGCGGGGGAAGCTTGTACTTGCGCCGCCGGAGTTCCAGCTCGAGCAGGTCGCGGGCGACCCACCGACGGTGCTGGGTTTTCTTGATCTCGCTCAGCCGCAGGCCCCAGCGCGTCCCCAGTCGCGCCACCAACACACCTGGCTTGTCAACGTAATCCCGCAGGCCGCCGGCTTCCTGCGCGACGCTCCGATCCGGCCCCGCAGCAGCTGGGGCTCTCTTCGACGAGCGCACCTGTCGCTTCTCCATGCTCGAGCCGGCACAGCCAACCAGCGCCAGCATCCCGATCAGCATCAGCGAACGCCTCATCGCTGCTGCAGCGCCTTTCGCGCGACCTCCCACTCGGGACTGCCGACGGCGTTCTCGAGCAGCCATCGCCACCATTTCTCGGCCTCCTGCTTGTTCTTGGTCCGCTGAGCGCGACGGGCCAGCTCGAGCGCCGCGCGATACGCCTGGGGAGACTTCGGAAAACACCGCGTCAGCTCGACGTAGCGCGCGCTGTCGCCACTGATCCGGGCCACTCGCGCCAGAGCCGCGGGCGCCAGCTTACTTGCCGGAAAACGGTCGAGCAGCGTGGCAAAAGCTCGCAGCGCCAGCAGACGACGGGACTCGTCCGGGCTGTTCGAGCGTAACTCACCGACCCAGAACAGCGCCTTGTCAGAGATACCGGGCTCGCCCGGCACCTGGGCCAACAACGACTCGAAAGCCTTGATCGCCTCGTCGCTGCGGCCTTGCTGGTGAAGTTGGTAGGCCCGGGTGTATCGCTCCAGCGGAGGGTCTGTTACCATTGAGGGGGCGCCGACATCAGTCAGCCCCTGGTCGTAAGGGATTGCCGTGTTGGAGGCCACTTCCGGCTGATCCATCGTGCTGCGCCACATCACGCCGAGCAGCAGACAAGCAAACATCACCGAGGCCGCGAGAGCTGCCCGGGGGAGCCTCGGCAGGCCCAATGGACGGGCCGGCCGAATCTCGGTCGTCCGCTTCGACTCCAGCGCCTCGAGGCTCAGCCGCTGATCCAGTTCCGGACCGGGGTCGGGATAGCGCAGCCCAGCGACCAAGGTGTCGTAGGCCGCCATCCGCTGTCGCTCCCGCGCGCAGACCTCGCACTGGGCCAGATGACCCTCGAGGTCGGCCACGCGGTCGGCGGGCAGCTCGCTGTCGGCTGCAGCATCCAGCGCTTCCTGTGCGTCGGTACAGTTCATCGATCCAGATATCCTGAAAGCTTCTCGCGCAGTCTTCTGCGCCCATAGTGGATGCGCGACATCACCGTTCCCCTGGAAATGTCGAGCAACGTCGCGATCGACTCGTAGCTCTGGCCCTCCAGGTCACAGAGCACCACCGCCACGCGCTGCGCTTCAGGCAGTTCGTCCAGTGCCGCATGCACCATTTCACGTCGCTCCTTGTCTCCAAGAGAATGCGCCGGAATCGGCTCACCCACCCGCCCCGGCGACTCCTGCTCCAACAGCCCCGGGCCCTCTGCTTCCTTCACCCGACCGCGCTTGCGAAGCTGCGAGATCGCGCAGTTCAGCGCGATACGATACAACCAGGTCCCGAAGAACTCCGGATTCCGCAGGTCTTCCAGCTTGCCCAGGGCCTTGACGAAGGTCTCCTGGCTGACATCCAGAGCGTCGTCCACCGAACCGGTCATCTTGAGCGCGAGACCATAAATCCGGTCTTGATGCCGTCCGACCAGTTCACTGAACGCATCACGCGTCCCGGCCTGGAATGCTCTGACCGCCGTCACGTCGGCTTGGGTGCCGGTAGCTTCTTCCACTCGAGGCTCAGTCATCAGACGGACACGGTCCGCAATGATTCAAACGTTCTGGGAGCGAAATATCGCTCAGATCGGCTCGTACCGCAGCTTGAATCGCGACTCGATCTTCGGCCCGTCCTCGGTGACCACGCTGACCACCTCGCCCAGCCCGAAGTAGTCGGAAGGACTCCAGACCGTGATCTCGTTCTGGATCACCCCCGTGTCGTTGATCTTGGTGCCGTTGGTGCTCCCCTTCTTGAAGGTCCCTATGTCGTGATAGCACACTTGCTTTTTCTCGTTGAGGAACACCAAACCGTGCTCACGTGAGACATAGGGATCCATGTCGGTCGCCTGATCGGCCAGGAACGGGCGAAAGTGGTTGTGAGCGTATCGACCGACGGCCAGACACATCACCCGGTCCAGGCCACGCAGATCATAGAGGAACTTCTCGAAGACCAGCAACTCGGCATATTCGGCGGAACTGTAGGCGGTGCGGTCGGCGCCCCCCTCGTAGATCTTGGTCTTGGGCTCCAGCCGGGTGAAGGTCACCTTGCCGATCGGGTCGGAGTTCTCGATGACCCGCTGCACCTCGCTCTCGTCGAAGATCAACAGATCCAGATAGCTGTTACGCGGAGCGCGCAGCTTGTCCAGGTCATGGATGGTGATCGAGGTCAGGTGCTCCCCGCCCATAACTAGCGATTCACTCCGTGGATGTGACCGAGAGAAAGATGAGCAGTCATTCTAACACGCTCAACTCGATATATCACGCTCACAGGGGAGCCCTCAATTCCCATCCGCTATCTCACCTGACCCTGCCGCCTGGCCGGACGGCTCGACCCGCACAGCAGCCCCATAGGTCACGACCTCTGAGAATCCCGTGCCGAGCTGCGTCGTCGCCACCCGGAATCCGACGATCCCATTGGCTCCGCGTTTTCGGGCCTGATTTCGCAACTTGACGGTGGCGGCCTCGAGCGAGTCCTCGGGCAACTGCTGATAGTCGGTAAGCGTCCCACCCAGAGCACTCTTCAGTCCCGCAGCCAGATCCTTGGTCATGGAGTTGGTCTTGACGGAGACCCCGCGCACCAGCCCAAGGAACTCGACCACCTCGAATCCGGGCAAGTCATCCGTGGTGGTCACGGGAAAGTCCACGACCGCCCTGGCGCCCCGAGCCGCTGCCTTTTTCTGGGCCTGTCGCCTGATCACGTACTTTTTCTTGGCCATCCGGATCATCGCTCCTCGTCCACCAAGGGACAGCACGACTCGCACAACGCCACGGTGCTGGGCAAGACGCCCACCACACTCCCTATATAGTAGCCAGTCACGTATAGTAGCCAGTCACGACCTCTTTCCCAAATTTCGCTTAAAACCCCCTCCCAAGAGTCACGGCGAGCCCCACAAGCACACGGCTGGAAAGAGCATCGAACCGGGCGGCCGAGACAAAATCGGAGTGATTTGACATCAATGCATATGCAATGTTATATATATATGCACATGCAAACCATCAATGTTCGCGAACTTCAGCGAAAAATCCGCCACACTCTGTCGGTCGCGCAGGGGGAGAACGTCGTCATCACCCGACACGGCAAACCAACCGCACTGCTGGTCGGACTGGCCCACATGGACTGGGAGGCCGTCTTCGAGTTCATCGGCAGCCGCTACCGGCGGCCTCGCCCGAAGGCTCCCGAGCCAGACGAGGACCGCCCCGAGACACCCCCAACACCCCCGCTCCCACAGGACGAGTGGCGCAACTGGTGAGGGGCCGACTCAGGGGCGACAAGGGCCACGCGCCGGACCAAGCGGTGGACGAGCGGGCGCTCCCGTTGGTGCGGGGAACGCCGTGGGAGCAGAGACGCGTCACGCGCATCCGCAGTGTGCGGTCCCGGATCAGGTAACGCCGCCCCGACCCGCCGTCAGCTATCTCCCGCACCCGCCGACGGCGGACATTCGCCGCTGATCTGCGCCGGACGACAGACCCGCCGTGCGCGTCGCGGACGCCCCCCGAACAGGAACAGCCCACGGCAGCTACCCCAGGCCGACCGAAGGCCGGGGCGGGTCCCCCTCGAGCCTGCGCCGCCTGAGAAAGGCCATCATCGATCGGTCGATGCGCTCGGTCGGGGCATCCTCGAGTGCACCCTGCCTCGCCCAGCCGAGCTGGCGGGCATCCCGCTGATCGTCGTCGCTAGCCCCAACAAGCCATCCAGCAATGATGCGTCTGGTCATTTTCGGCTCCCTTCTTCGAGTTGTGGTCGTATGGGAAGACACTCGCCACGGCCTCTGATCCGGCAGTCCGGCAGGGCTTTGCGCAGCTTGCGGATTCTCGCCTCGGTCACCCGGGTCCCACCCAGGTCGAGTTCTCGCAGATTGACCAGCCCCTCCAGCTGAGCCAGCCCCGCATCGGTGATCAAGGTGCGTCGCAGATCGAGAGCGACCAGCTTGACCAGCCCCTTCAGCGACACCAACCCGGCCCCGGTGATCCGGGTGCGACCCAGGCTGAGCCACCGCAGCCTCGTCAGCGATTTCAGCTGGCTCAGCCCCGCATCGGTGATCTGGGTGCGCTCCAGGTCGAGCACCCTCAGCTCTCCGAGCCCCTTCAACTGCATCATCCCGGCGTCTCCCACCTTGGTGCGAGACAGGTCGAGCTCTTCCATCGTCTTATCCCTCACTCTCTGGGCCAGCTGCCTGGCCGTGATTGGTTCCTGCTCGAACGGATCGCAGAGAAACTGGCACTTCGGCAGCGCCTTGCGCAGCTGTTCGGCTCCCGCATCGGTGGCCAGGGCGCCGTCGAGCCGGAGCAATCTCAGCTTGCTGAGCCCGCTCAAGTGCCTCAGTCCCGCATCGGTGACCAGCGTGCGTGCCAGGTCCAGCCTCTCCAGCTTCCTCAAGCCCTTCAGGTGGATCAGGCCAGCGTCGGTGACGCGTGAGTCAGACAGCTGGAGCTCTTTCAATCTGCCAACCGCCCTCAGGCGCGCGAGCCCCGCATCGGTCACACCGGTCCCACCCAGACCGAGCCACGTCAGCTTCTTGAACGCCCGCAGCTGCACCAGTCCGGCATCGGTGATCTGCTGGGCCAGCGTCAGATTGAGCGTCTCCAGCTTCGCCAGCCCCCTCAGCCGCGCCAGCCCCGCATCGGTAATCCGAGTACTCCCCAGGTCGAGCAGCCTCAGCCTCCTCAGCCCCCTCAGGTGCACCAGTCCGGCATCGGTGATTCGGGTGCCGCCCAGCCCCAGCGCCTCCAGCTTCGCGAGGCCCCTGAGGTGGACCAACCCGGCGTCGGTGACCTTCAGGTCGTACAGGTAGAGCTGCTTGAGCTTCTCGCGCCCTCTGAGCTGCTTGCCCAGCTGCTGATCAGCCGTTCCTTGCTTGTCTCCTCGCCGCGAACTTCGCTTGCGAGGATTCGAGAAGATCCCGGCACTCAGGTCGAGCACCTCCTCACCCCACGCGGTGGGCGCCAGCAGCGCCGCCACCAGTCCAGCAATTACACATCTGCGCATCTCTACCTCCGGGTATCGGGCCCCGCGACATCGCGAGCACCCAGTCCCAACCCCTGCCACCTGACCGATCGACGTGGCAACCGCGTGCCGCACCGAGGTAGCGCTACCAAGTGCAACAGCTGTGCCGGAGCACGCCCGCACCCGAGCCACGGAGGTCATCATCGACCGCAAAACAGCCTGGAAGACCCCAAGGGCGAAAATGGAGTCATCGGGCGACGAATCAGTGGCGGGACGGAGGTGTCAAGCTGGCCTATACACCTCTGGAAACCAGGGTACCGGGGGCCAGAGCCGTGGACCGTCCCCCTCACCCGTGGATTGGCGCACCCTGAGTAGAGCGCGCCAGGGAACGAGTGCGGCGCAGGGCCCTCGCAGACGGGGCTGGTCGGCGATGGGGCCTCTAGTGAGGCAAGCAAACTCACCGCGCGGGCCTCCAGC
>CAZANL010000094.1:0-10932 GCA_964486115.1 uncultured Planctomycetota bacterium | reverse complement strand
CATTTCTGTTGAGGGGTTTGCTGATGAAACGGCTCAAAAAGCCATGGGTGGCGGCCATCCTGGCGCTAGGTATTGCTGGAAGTGCGTATGTGTCAAGTGCTTGCTTTGTGCGCTCGCCTCAGCCGGTGCAGGTCTGGCTGGATGATGTCGAGGTGGATATTACCGACCAGGTGGCGGTCAAGCGGTACAAGTGCACCTTCCTGAACCCCAACAGAGTCGCCGTCGTGGGTGGCACCTGCTACATGGAGGTCGAGCCCGGGGCGCAGATCGACAAGATGAACCTCGTCGTCAACGGCAAGACCGTGAAGGGTGAGGTGCTGGACGTCAACAAGGCCAACAAGGTCTTTACCGACATCGTCCGCAGGGGGGGATCCCCAGCGTTGCTCGAGTTCTATGGGAACAAGTTGATCACCACCAAGTTGCCGCGCATTGCCGCGGGGGGCACCGTGACGGTCAATCTGCAGTACACAACGGTTCTCAAGAAGAAAGGCAACCTGGTCCGCATCAAGGTTCTCAATACCAATCCGAAGGCCAAGCTGATGCCGCTCAAGCGTGCCAGCGTGACGGTGCGGATCAAGTCCAAGACGCCGGTGCGCAACGTCTACTCGCCGACCCACGACATTCGGGTGGTCGAGACCAAGAGCAAGGACGTGCTGACGGTCAAGTGGTCACAGAACAAGTATCTGCCGACCAAGCCGTTCGTGATGTACTACGCCACGGCCGAGAACAAAAAGGTCGGAGTCGACCTGTTGGCCCATCGCGAGGAAGGCGACAAGGGCTACTTCATGGCGATGATCTCGCCGACACTGATGGCCAAGACCCAGGCGGCGATCACCAGCAAGGACATCGTGCAGAAGGACGTCGTGTTCTGCGTCGACACCTCTTACTCGATGACCGAGAACGGCAAGATCGAGCAGGCCAAGAAGGCACTGGCCTATTGCCTGAAGAACCTGCGCGAGGGCGATCGCTTCAACATCGTCGACTTCAGCACCGAGGCTCGCAGCTTCAGCGAGGGCGGGATGGTCGAGGTCAACCAGAAGAGCATCAAGAAGGCCTTGAGCTACGTGGACGATATCGAGGCCAGCGGTGGCACCGCGATTCACGAGGCGCTGAGCAGCTCGATCAAATCTTTCGGCGAGAGCAATCGACTGAAGATGATCATGTTCATGACCGACGGCCTGCCGACCATCGGCGAGCGGGATCCGCAGCGAATCCTCAAGGACATCACGGCGCAGAACAAGCAGGACATCCGGATGTTCGTCTTCGGCGAGGGCTACAATGTCAACGCCCGCATGCTCGACATTCTGGCGCTGGACAACCGCGGCGACAGCGACTACATCCTGCCGCGCGAGGATATCGCCAAGAAGATCGGGCGGTTTTTCGACAAGGTCGGCTCCCCGATCATGACCGACCTGCAGGTCGAACTGACCGGGATCAAGGCCGAGGACGTCTATCCGCGTCAGCTCTCCGACCTGTTCAAGGGCGAGCAGGTGATCGTCTATGGGCGTTACTCTGGTGAGGGCAGAAAGACGATCACGCTCACCGGCAAGGTCAACGGCCATGAGCGCAAGCTGACCTACGAGCTGAGTTTTCCCACCGAGGAGGAGGGCAACGACTTCGTGCCGCGCCTGTGGGGTGGTCAGAAAGTCAGCCATCTGCTGGGCTTGCTGCGCAAGAGCGGCAGCAACAAGGAGATGATCAGCGAGGTGGTGCACATCTGGTGACGCAGGATGTGGTCACGCCGGGCAAGAAAGATCTGGTCCGGCGATTCAGGGGAAAGCTCAATGCAGGTGCGCCGGCTCCGTCGTCCAAGGGTGAGAAGAAGAAATCGGTTGGCCAGGCCTTGCAGTTCGGCGCCACTCGCCGGGCGCTCAAGAGGGGCCGGGAAAGTCAGTTGCTGGCTGTGGAATCCGACGCCGCCAAGGCTAGCGATGGCTTGGAGGGGAACGACGAGGGTCGCCGGGAGGCGCTCGAGAAGCGGATGAAGGTGATGCGCTATGTCGGGGCCAAGACGTTCTATCCTTCGGCGGGGATCTGGTACGACAGCAGCTACGACAGCAAGAAGCAGCCGACGCTGATCACCCTCACGGTGGGGGGGCAGAAGTACTTCGAGGCGATCCGCAAGCACCCGCGGATCACCAAGTACCTGGCCCTGGGCAACGTCGTCTTCAAGTACAAGGGCACCTGGTACAAGATGACGCTGCCGAAGAAGTAATCAGTCGGCGAAGGAAACCACACCATCGGGCCGGCTCACGGGCCGGCCCGATGCTTTGACTGGTGCGCCGGACATCCGCGTCTGGCGGCCCGAGTGGATCAGTGGTTCGCCGAGGCCCTCGGCCTTCGCACTAGAGGCGCTCGAGCGTCCCGTCGCTGACCAGGGCGTTGTAGTCATCGATGAGCTCGCGGATGATTCCCGCACAGTTCTGCACCGTGCGCAGCTTGTGCACGCCTGCCCCGGCATAGATCAAGACGCTCTTGTGCTGTTCTTCGAAGAAAGCGGCCGAGAGGTCGTACACTTTCTGCTTGTCCTGGAAGGTCTCAGACACGCTGCCCTGGCGCAGGCCGACCTTGAGCGGTTTGTTGATGATGAACCGCATGTTCAGCGTCTCGGTCACGGGCACCAGCTGGGTTGTCGTCGGCTTCCGTCGGGCTTGGGTGACCACCCGTTCCTTGATCGAGGGATGCAGCGGGGACTCTTCGGCGAAAAAGAAGCGGGTTCCCAGCTGGATGCCCACCGCGCCGAGCAGCAGTGCGCCGTGGAGGTCGAAGCCGTCCCATAGCCCGCCGGCGAGGGCTACCGGGTGCTTGCTGTTCTCGATGAGGTAGTCCAGCAACTGGCGGGCGGTGAAGCTGCCGTTGGCGCCGCCGGATTCGTTGCCCTGGGCGATGATCAGGTCGATCGGCTGGTCCTCGAGGAAGCGGGCGATCGTCGGGCTGTTGACGCTGACCAGGATCGTCAAGTCGTGCGCCTCCTTGAGGCGAGCCACCTCGTCGCTACACCATCCACCGAGGGTGAAGATCTTCACCCCGGCGTCGACCGACCGCCGGATCAACTCGATGTTGTTCTCGAAGAAGGGCACGTTGACGCTGTACGGTCGGTCGGTCGTATCTCTGATGAGTTCTAGCTGCTCGGCGATCTGCTCGAAGTCGCGGTAGTGGAATGTGCCCAAGGTACCCAGTCCGCCGGCTTCGCAGACGGCTGCCACCAGACGTCCGTCGGAGCCGAACGTCATGCCCCCCTGGAGGATCGGGTAGAGCTGGCCGGTGATGTCGGTCAGGGAGCGATTCATCTTGAGCCCCCTATAGTATCGGACTAGAATGTCCACTTCCATTCCCAGCCTCTGGAGGCACCTCATGTCTTTGTTTGCAGATCGTGTGGCCACGATCGGCACCGAGAACGCGTTCAAGGTCGGTGCTGATATTGCCCGGGCTCAGGCCGCCGGTGTGGATGTCGTGAAGTTCAACCTCGGCGAGCCGGACTTCGACAGCGCAGAGCACATCAACCAGGTCGGCTGTCAGGAGATCAACAACGGCAACTCACACTACTGCGATGCGCAGGGGTTGCTGCCCTTCCGCGAGTCGATTGCCCGCCATGCGAGTGGCATACGTGGGGTCGAGTTCGGCGCCGATCAGGTCGTGGTCACCACAGGTGGCAAGCCGCCGATCGGCTACACGATGATGGCCTATGTCAACGCCGGAGACGAAGTGGTGTATCCGAGTCCCGGGTTTCCGGTCTACGAGAGCTGGATCACGTTTGTCGGCGCCAAGGCGGTGCCGCTGCACCTCGAGGAGTCCAAGGAGTTCTCGTTCACCGCGGACGACCTGGCGCCTCTGCTCTCCGAACGGACCAAGGTGGTGATCATCAACTCGCCCTCCAATCCGACCGGAGGGGTGCAGTCCAAGGAGTCGATTGCCAACATCGCCGCCGTGATCCGTGAGAAGTGCTCGGAGCACGTGCGGATCTTCAGCGACGAGATATACGACCAGATCATCTTCGACGGGTTGAGCCACAATTCGATAGTCAGCGAGCCGGGGATGGCCGACCGGACGATCGTGGTCAGCGGACACTCCAAGGCGTTTGCGATGACCGGTTGGCGGCTGGGGTATGCCATCCTGCCCAACGCCGAGGAAGCTGCGATCTTCAAGAACTTCAACATCAACATCGTCTCCTGCGTTCCGCCTTTCGTTCAGATGGCGGGTAAGGAGGCCCTCGACAATCCGGCGACCGCCGGTGTCGTCTCGACGATGGTCGCGGCGTTCGAGGAGCGGCGCAACTACGTCGTCGAGGCGCTCAATGGGATCGATGGTGTGAGCTGCGCCATGCCGCATGGCGCCTTCTATGCCTTCCCCAATATCGGCCCAGCGATCGAATCGATGGGTGTGAGCGCGGCTTACGAGGCCCTGCCGGATGAGCAGAGGAGCCGGACCACGCCCTCCACGCTGGCCCAGATGTTCCTGCTCTACGTTCACGGCGTGGCGACGATGGACCGCCGCAGCTTCGGCGCGCTTGGCTGCGAGGGAAAGCACTATCTGAGGCTTTCGATCGCAACCGACATGGAGAGCCTGAAGAAGGGCATCGAGCGAATGAGTCAAGGCCTTGCCGATCGGGATGGGTTCGCCACCTGGATCGCCAAGGGAGAGAACCTCTGGTAACGGCGTGAAGTGCTCAACGATGGGTGGGAGCCCGGGAAGCCGAGCGGAGCGAGGCCGGGAGCACGACGGCGGGTCGGATATAAGAGAACAAAGGAAAGGGAGTAACTGATATGTCGGGCAAGAAGATCTTCGTCACGCGCCGCATTCCGCAGCTGGGTCTCGATTTACTGGCCGAGGGAGGCGCCGATTTCACCGTTGGTGTCGAGCAGGAGGAGCAGCTGGTCTCGCGCGAGTTGTTGCTGGATGGTGTTCGCGGGGCGGACGTGTTGCTCAGTCTGCTGACCGAGGCGATCGACCGCGAGGTGATGGAGGCTAATCCGAACCTGATCGGCATCGCCAACTATGCCGTGGGTTTCAACAACATCGACATCGAGACCGCGACGGAGTTGGGCTTGCCGGTGACCAACACGCCGGGGGTGTTGACCGACACCACTGCTGACCTGGCCTGGGCCCTGTTGATGGCCACGGCGCGGCAGATACCGCAGGCTCACAACTACATGGTCGGTGGCCATTACAAGACCTGGGGCCCCAACCTGTTTTTGGGGGGTGACATCAGTCACGGAGGCGCCTTCGAATCCAAGACTCTCGGCGTTGTCGGCTATGGGCGGATTGGCCAGGGGATGCACAAGCGCTCCAGTGGCTTCGACATGAAGGTGATTGCCCACGATCCCTATGCCAAGGAACTGATCGAGAATACCGACGGTGTGGAGTGGCGCGAGCTGGACGACTTGATGGGCGAGGCGGATTTCGTCACCCTCCATACGCTGCTGACCGATGAGACGCGTCATCTGATCAACGCGGATCGGCTGTCGAAGATGAAGAGCACGGCGTATCTGGTCAATACCAGCCGAGGGCCGGTGATTCACGAGGCTGCGCTGGTCGAAGCACTCAGAGGAGGGCAGCTGGCCGGTGCCGGGCTGGATGTCTTCGAGGACGAGCCGGCGATGGCGGCAGGTCTGAACGAGCTGGACAACGTCGTCCTGCTGCCCCACATCGCCAGCGCCAGCATCGATACGCGGGCCAAGATGGCGACGATGGCGGCGACCAATGCGCTGGCTCACCTGAGCAAGGAGAAGGCGCCACAGTGCCTCAATCCCGAGGTGTACGAGACTGAGGCCTACAAGACGCGCATCACCGATTGACAGTGGTTCAGGCTATGGCTGGCCGAGCGCGCCGTAGCGGACTGACGGCGACGGGTTGTCCGGTATGCTCCGCCCGGTGGCGGGACGTCGCCGAGGGACTCGCTGCCTGGACCTTCATGGAATGGGCTGACTGATGAAAGCCGTACAATTGACCGCGCCGAAGGCGGCCGCCTTCGAGATCATCGACGCGGAGCAGCCGCGCCCGGGTCACGGTGAGGTGCTGATCCGAGTCCTGGCGGCCGCGATCTGCGGCACCGATCGGCACATCTACGACTGGGCCGAGTCGATCCGAGACATGATAACGCCGCCGCTGATTCCGGGGCACGAGTTCTGCGGGGAGGTGGCGGAGCTGGGGCCCGGCGTCCCGCCCACCCTGGTCGTCGGCGATTACGTGTCGGCCGAGATGCACCTGGTCTGCGGCGTCTGCCTGCAGTGTCACACCGGCAACGGTCACGTCTGCAGCGAGACGAGGATCGTGGGCATTCACTGCGACGGGGCGTTCGCCGAGTACGTCAAGGTGCCCGCGAGTAACGTGATCAAGCTGGACCGGGAGCGTATCCCGCTCAAGATCGGTGCGTTTCTCGACGCCCTGGGCAACGCCGTGCACACCGTGTTCAAGGTGCCGGTTTCCGGCAAGCGGGTAGCCGTTCTGGGCTATGGCTCGATCGGTGCGATGACGGCGGCCGTGGCCCACTTCTGTGGGGCGGCGGCGATCTACATCACCGACGTCAACGAGTATGCGCTCGACCGGGCCAACAGCTGGATCGGGCAGATCAAGCAGGCAGGCCGCCATGCCGGCCTGCCGGTCCGGGCTCTCTCCGTGGCGGGGGAGCAGCGGGAGTCCTCGCTGGCGCAGATCCAGCAGGATGGTGGTGTGGATGTGGCGCTCGAACTGTCCGGTGCGCCGTCCGCGATCAACGACGCGATGAAGATCACTCGCAACGGTGGTGATGTGGTCTTGCTCGGTCTACCGCGATCCAACGACGTGACGCTGACCAACTACAAGGGCGACCTGATCTTCCGTGGGCTCTCGCTGCACGGCGTTATCGGGCGAAAAATGTACGAGACCTGGCACCAGATGCTGGCCCTGCTCGAGGCGGGCCTCGACGTGAGCCACGTCGTCAGCCTGCAGATTCCGCTGGTCGATTTCAAGAGCGGGATGGAGACCTTCAGCGCGGGCCAGTGTCAGAAAGTGGTGCTTTATCCCAATGGAGTCCCGGACCAGGAGGTCAACTGATGTACGGAGACGTCAAGGATCAGATTGCAGCGACCCTGGGTGAGATCCGCGAGTCGGGGTTACACAAGGATGAGCGGATCATTCTCGGTCCACAGGGCGCCGACATTCAGGTCGCTACGGGCGAGGTGGTCAACTTCTGCGCCAACAACTATCTGGGGCTGTCGAGTCACCCCCGGATGATCGAGGCTGCGCACCAGGCGCTCGATAACTGGGGCTTCGGCCTCTCGTCGGTTCGGTTCATCTGCGGGACGCAGACGATACACACCCAGCTGGAGCAGAAGGTCAGCCAGTTTCTGGGCACCGAGGACACGATCCTCTACACCTCCTGTTTCGACGCCAACGCCGGGCTGTTCGAGACGGTGCTCGATGCCGAGTGCGCGATCATCAGCGACGCGCTCAACCACGCTTCGATCATCGATGGAGTCAGGTTGTGCAAGGCCGCGCGTCACCGCTTCAAGCATGCCGACATGGCGGATCTCGAGCGCTGCCTGCAGGAGTCGGCAGGCGCCAAGCGCCGGATGATCGCGACCGACGGCGTCTTTTCGATGGATGGAGACATCGCCAATCTGGCCGACATCTGCGACCTGTCTGACAAATACGACGCGCTGGTGATGGTCGACGACAGCCACGCTACCGGGTTCGTCGGTGCGACGGGACGAGGCACGCCCGAGCACTGCGGGGTACAGGGGCGAGTGGACATCATCACCACGACCTTCGGCAAGGCCCTGGGGGGGGCATCTGGCGGTTGCACCAGCGGCCGGCAGGAGATCGTCGAGTTGCTGCGTCAGCGCAGCCGGCCATACCTGTTCAGCAATACCGTGGCGCCCGCGATCGTGGGCGCTTCGATGGCGGCGCTCGACATGCTCGGCAAAACCACCGAGTTGCGGGACAAGCTGGAGGCGAGCACGGCGCGGTTCCGGGCGGAGATGACCGAGGCCGGCTTCGACATCACCCCAGGTGTACACCCGATCGTGCCGATCATGCTGGGGGACGCGCGGCTTGCTCAGGACATGGCGGCCCAGCTGCTGGATGAGGGGATCTATGTCATCGGTTTCTCCTACCCTGTCGTGCCCAAGGGGCAGGCCAGAATTCGGGTGCAGATCTCGGCGGCTCACACCGCTGAACATCTCGACCGAGCCGTCGCGGCATTCACCAAGATCGGCAAGCAGCTCGGCGTCATCGGATAGTCAGGGGCGCCAGCGCTCCTGGGGCGCCGGTTGGACAGCATTTGCACCAGGGGCGGGGCTGGAGCAGCTCGAAGTCCGGTAAATCATGGGGTGGAAGCCGATGAAGTTGGGACACATTGAAATTCCCAGTGAAGACGCGAAACAGACCGCTGAGTTTTACTGCCAGTGTTTGGGCTTCACGGTTGAAGCAGTCCAGGGAGACGACGTGTTTTGGTTGGCAAGAGATGCGATCAGCTTCTTGGTCCGACCCAAGAACTCCGCAGGCGACGTACACAACGTAGTGTTCTACTCCTCTGCTGTGGATGAAGATGTACAGGGAGTGAGGCAGGCTGGTCTAGAGGTGCGGTTTGGTTCGGATAATTGCCATCACTTCAAGGACCCCAATGGCTATCCCTTGCAGATCGTCGATCCGGAGGCGGACCACTCCGGCTAGGTTCTATCCGACCGTCGGTCAAACTCCTGGCATATCACAGCGGGTCACCGGCAGTCGGTGTCCGGACGCTCCCGCCTGGTGCTCATCCAGGCCTATCCCAGGCGGAAGATCGTCGATCCCCAGGTGTATCCGGACCCGAACACACTGGCGCAGATCATGTCGCCCTTCTTGACCTTTCCTTCCTTGTACCAGTGGTCGAGGGTCAGCGGAATCGTCGCTGCTGTGGTGTTGCCGTAAAACTGGATCGTGTGTAGCACCTTTTCGGCGGGGATCCGCGCCTTGTCGGCCACCGCTTCGCTGATCCGCAGGTTGGCCTGGTGCGGGACGAACCAGTCGATGTCGTCCCACGTCATCTGACAGCGGTCCAGCGCGCCGAGGGTCGCCTGGGTCATCCGCTTGACCGCATTGAGGAAGACCTTGCGCCCGTTCATCTGCGGGAACTTCTCGACGTTGGTGTCGAAGTCGCTGGCGTCGTAGTCGATCATCGGGGCATGGCTGATATCGAACAGCTTGAGGTACAGCTCCCAGGCGCCAGAGCCGTCTGCGGCGACCTGGCTGTAGATGACACCGGCCCTGGGGTCGTCGGTCTCCTCGGGTGCTAGCAGCACCGCGCCGGCGCCGTCGCCGAAGATCACCGTCACGTCCCGCCCGCGGGTGTGGAACTCGATGCCACGACTGTGTGACTCGGCTCCGATGAGCAGCACTCGTTGATAGGTGCCGGCGCGAATCAACGCGTCAGCCATCTGCATCCCGTAGAGGAAACCGCTGCACTGCTGACGGATGTCGTAGCAGGCGGGGTACTGGGTCAGGCCCATCTTCTCTTGGACGAAAACACCCGTTCCGGGGAAGTGTATATCTGGTGACAGAGTGGCCAGGATCAGGCAATCGACCTCTAGCTTGTCGACATCAGCATCGGCGAGGGCGGCCTCGGCCGCCAGGACGCCGAGGTCGCTCGAGCCCACTCCGTCAGGCGAATAGCGTCTTGCCTCGATGCCGGTTCGCTCGACGATCCACTGGTGGTCCGTGTCGATCTGTTGTTCTTCACAGCGCTCGAGGCGGCCGTTGAGGAATCGCAAATCTTCGTTGGTCACCACGCGGTCGGGAACGTAGGATCCGATTCCGATGATCTTGCTTCGAATCATGACGCTAATCTAATCTGTGGCTCTCGAAATGGGTAACGAATTGCGCCTGGGCTTCGATGTCGGGGGAACCCGGATCAAGGCGGTGCGCGTGACACTGGCCGGTCGGGTGCTGGCTCGCCAGGTGTGCCCGACAGGTGCCGCGGAGGGGCCGGCTGCCGTCATACAGCGGATGGCGGAGCTTCACGGTGATTTGATCGGTCCGCAGGTCGCCCTGGTCGGCGTGGGTTTTGCCGGTCCGCTCGATCCGGTGGCGGGGGTCGTGCGACATGCGCCGCATCTGCCGGGCTGGGAAGGGACCCCGCTCCGAGAACTGCTCTCCGAGCGCTTCCGGCTGCCGGTCACGCTGGTCAACGACGCCACCGCGTGTGCTCATGGTGAGGGATTGTGTGGCGCAGGTCGCGGGGCGCGGAGCCTGGTCTGTCTGACCCTGGGGACAGGTGTCGGGGGAGGGATCGTTCTGGATGGCAAGCCCTGGGTCGGTGCGACCGGTGGCGAGGGCATCGAGGCCGGTGGCGTCGTCGCGATAGACGACGGCTTGGTAGCGGTCGCCGTCGGCGCGCACGAGGTCGATGAAACGCTGAGGGATGAAGTGGTGATGGATGTCGATGAGCACGGCTGCAGCCTCACTGGTGAAATGGGTTTGCCGCAGGGAGCATAGGCGAGCCGTGGGCCAGCCATACGGCTATCCTGCCGCGATGCAGGTTTGGACGAGCTCACCTGCGCCCATCAGACCCACACAGAGTTGAGGAGCGAGCACATGGAGCGACTGACCGGCATGGTGGCGTTGATCACGGGCGCGGGTTCGGGGATTGGGGCGGCGAGTGCAGTGCGGATGGCGTCGGAGGGAGCGGCTGTCATGTGTGCCGACATTGATCTGGCGGGGGCGAACAACACGGCGGCGTTGATCGGCGAGCAGGGTGGCAAGAGTGGGGCGATCGAGTTAGACGTGCGCTCGGAGCCGGCGATTCAGGAGGCACTGAGCACGACGCAGTCTGAGTTGGGTGGGCTGGACGTGGTGATGAACAACGCGGGGATCGGTGGATCGGCGTTTGGTTGGGACGAGACGGTGGCGATCAACTTGTCCGGGGTGTACCACGGGACCTTCCATGCCTGCGCGCTTCTGGCGGAACGCGGAGGC
>CAZANL010000093.1:5325-11069 GCA_964486115.1 uncultured Planctomycetota bacterium | reverse complement strand
GTCCGTAGACGTTGAAGTAGCGCAGTGACACGACTGGCAGTCCGTAGGTCTTGCCAAAGCCGAGAACCAGGTCCTCTTGAGCGCGTTTGGTCAGGGCGTAGACGGAGTTGATGTCGAGTCGCGCCGATTCCGGTGTCGCGACCGGCTCGATAGGGCCGGCGCACTCGGGGCAACTTGGGTTCCAACCGCTTGCGATCTGTTCTGTCCGCAGGGGTGGCTTTATCTGTCCGCAGTCGGCGCACCGATAGAGCCCTTCGCCGTAGCTCGACATCGAGGCGGCGACGATCAACTTGACGACCGAGTGGCTGCGGTTGGCCAGGATGTCGAGCAAGTTGGCCGTGCCGCCGACATTCACGTCGACATAATGCTTGATCTGGTACTGGCTCTGTCCGACGCCTACTGCACAGGCCTGGTGGAAGATCACCTCTGCCCGGCAGGCCGCCGCCGCCAGAGCGTCGTAGTCCCTCACGTCGCCATGCACGAAGCGCGAAGCGGGGGAAAGGTGGGTGGGGCGGGCTCCGGCCTCGTGCACCTGTGGATCGAGGGAGTCGAAGACCGTCACGTCGTGGTTGAGCTCTAGCAGTCGGTCAACGAGATGGGACCCGATAAAGCCCGCCCCGCCCGTGACCAGGACTCTCATCAGTCGCCCTTCTTGCTGGAGGGCTGAGGGGTGGCCAGCACGTCGAGTTCCCACATGCCGGAGCGGACGCCAACCATCCTGCGAAAGACCCAGGAAACCTCGCCTGTTCCGCCGCGCGTCTTGAACGTGACCAGGGCTCGCCGCTTCGGAGTGCGGCCCGTGATCTCTACTTTCTGGATGGTGGCCTTCTTCAGAAACTGGCCCCCGAAACGCATGCGGTAGAGTTCCCCGAGAAAGCTGTATATCAACCCGCGGGCCTTGGCGCGGTCGGCACGCTTTTTTTTGTCCAGCTTGCGCAGCTGGTCCAGTGGGAACTTCTTCAGCAGGCGGGAGAAGTTCTTGGCACGGGGGGTGCGTGGGTTGGCCACTCCTCTGAGCTCGGCTGCCACCAGGCCGCGCTTGCGCTGGTCCGCCACGATCTCGGCAATGAGCTCGAGGAGCTTGTCGGCGGTGCTCGGGCGGAGATAGTCCTCGCCAAAGGCGGTCGCGTCGTCGCCCTTGCCGAGGGCTTCGAGGAATCGCTGCGTGGACTGAACTAGCCGCTGTCGTGTGCGATCCTCCTTGCTCCAAGACCAGGCGGCGGCCAGGATGAGCAGCAGCACCAACTCTGCTGCGAGCAGGCGGCGGAGGAAGAGGCTCATCAGGCGAACGCCGATTGGGCCAGACGCGCACTGCTGCTGTTGGCGCGTTGGTCGCCCGGCCTCCAGTCGGCCTGCTGAATCTGGATAGAGCTTGCGGTCAGCGATTCGACCATCTGTCCGAACTCCCGCGAGATCGCCACGGGGCGATCTGGTCCGCCGCCAGTGTTGGATGCCCTGCCGGCGGTTTCGTCGATTCGGTCCACCAGCGTCACTTGCTGCCCCTGCCGGGACTTCCACTGTGCGGTGTTGACGCCGATGCACCCGGCTCCACGCAGTACGAGGGTCCTCACCTGTTGCCCACTCGCATGCACCACTAATATGATGATTGCCGCCCGGTTTTACACCGAACGACCGCATAGACCAGCAATAAAAACGCTGCGAGCATTCCAGCGAGAGGGCCGAGATCCACCCTTGCGAGTTGCCGTCCAGACACCGGCGCCAGCCTGGCCAGATCCTCGGAAAGCCAGCCTCGGTTGTCGGTCACAGCGGGTCCCGCAATGGTTGTCTCGAACTGGCCGGCATCTGGAAACAGCGCTCTGATGACCCGCCTCCAGAAAACCGGAAAGGATGCGTCTCCGGGCCAGTTCGTAACCGGTGGGCCAGGCCAGAAGGCCAGTGCGATGCGCTTTCGGGAGCGTGCGATGAGTGGTGTCTCCTCCTCGGCCGACCAGGCGATCGGGGTCAGGCCGTCGGTCTCGAGCGGCAGGGCAATGGCGCGGGCTACGGTCACATCCGAGAGATCCAGCCCTCGCAGTAGCGGATCGTCCGACAGGCGGCCGAATCGGCCGGGGTTTCCACTCCCCGAGCCACGTGGGGGGGCGGTCACGCAGGGCAGCGGCAGTTGCCGAGGCGTATGGCCCAGCAGCACGTGAACCGTGCGCTCTATGGGCGCGGTGGGGTCAACCTCGGGGAGCAGTCGGGTCAGTAAGTCGAGGCCCTTGAGCGAACCGCGTGGCGCAACAGAAAGCCGGACTCCGGGTTTATGTCGGGCCACGAGCTGGTTGTCGTCCGGCAGGCAGTCAGCCTCCACGATCGACAGGGTGACCTGCGACCCCTCGAGGACAACCGGGCCGAAGCGGACCTCGCGCCGCCCCAGTGGGGGGACCGACACGGTCATCCGTCCAAGTAGCCGTCCGCCACTATGCAGGCGCACCGTCGCCGAGCGTGGTTTGGTCTAGGCCGAGGCGAGTACTCCTAGCAGGGTCACGCCCTTTTGGCCGATCGGTCGTCCGGCATGAAACCCGACCCAGCCGAGATTGTCACTTGTTTCGGACCCCACTCCGATCCGTATCAAGCGGCTGGGATGGTCCGATCGACGAGGTCCCAAGCCGATCTGGTAGACGCGCACATCCTGCCCCAGGGCCAGTGCCGCGCGGACCATACCGCTCGCGGGGTGCCCGATGGTCCCTGCGCGAGTCTTGTCCAGTATGGCGCGAGTAGACTCCGGAGACATCCAGTCGGCGGGGGCCCGGCTCGCCGTTAGCCTCAAGGCGACTCGATCGTTCGGCCCGAGGGCCGAGATGAGCCGCTCTGCCGTCTCACGGGCTCTTTGCCATGCGGTTGTTTCCGGTGCGACCAGCGTTCGCATACGTAGTGAGTTGTCCATGACGATTGCCACACGTCGTCTTGCCGGTACAGCCTTGTGGACGTGAGGACCTGCCGCCCCAACGGCCAGTAGGGTCAACAGCAGGACCTCTAGAAGTAGCTTGAGTCGTCTGAGCCGGCGGCTCCTGCGATGACTCGCAGCGACTTCCTGGCCGAGTTGACGCCAGATCATCAGATTGGGCACGACCTCCTCGGAGTAGCGGCCCGAGAGCCAGTTGGCCAAGACTAGCAGGGGGAGCCCGAGCAAGGCCCACAGCGCGGTGGGGGAGGCGAAGATGAACTCCATGTGTCTTCAGTCTACCCGACCGGCCGCTGCGGAGAGTAGGTCGGGTCTGTTTGACTCGCAGCGAAAGTTGCTTTTCGCAGCTCGTGAATGGTCGTGGATGCGGATGGGAGAGCCCGGAGCGTCGCCTGGGAGAGTCGCAACGACCGGCTGCTGGTAGGTTGCGAGGCGATCGAGGCTTGATCAGCCGAGCTGCAGTGAACAAGCAGCTTGGCTGGCCAACTCTCAGGCAGAGTCTATTCCAATAGCCCGCCGTCGCGCAGTTGCGTGAGCAGTGCTTCCTCCAGCGGCTGTCGCGTGTCCATCCGCATGTGACCGATGCGATATCTGTGGCAAAAGCTGTCCCAGCGCTGAAGGTGTTGCTCGAATGCCCGGCGATAGGCCTGTAGCAGATTCGCGTCGATGTGAAACTCGATCGGCTCGCCTCCCTCGGCGTCTCGCAGGCGAAGAGGGCCCTCCAGGCGGGGAGACACCTCGTCTGCTGACATGAGGTGGAGTACGGTCCACTTGCGAGCGGGTCCTTGTGCGGCGAGCAGCGCCTTGTGCAAGGGCTCTTTGGCCCAGAGGTCGGAGACCAGTACGTAGCGGCCATGGGCCGACAGCGCCTTGCTCTGGGAGCGGAGCACGTCGCCCAGGTTTTCTCGGGGTGTGGTCTGGGTGATTTGCAGGCGAGCTGCGAGGGTCTCGATTTTCTCCGACCGGTCGTAGGGGCCCAGCCACTGGTTTTCACCGAGAAGCAGGACACGAACTCGATGCCGCCCCAAGAGTGACAGATAAGCCAGCGCGAGTGAAAGGCGCCGCCCATAGCGCCACTTGTCCGGCTGTCCACAACTCATCGAGGCACTGCTGTCCAGCAGGAGAGTGACCGGTTCGGTCGAGCGATGTTCATATTCCTTGATGAACAGCTTCTCTAGTCGGGCGTAGGCCGACCAGTCGAGATCTCTCAAGTCATCCCCGGGTTCGTAGTCTCGGAAGTCCGAGAACTCGTGTCGGCCAGTCCGACCCAGAGCACGGCGCAGGCCCTCTCCGCCAGCGCCGCGAGCTCTGCGAAAGGCGAGCTTCAGTCGGGCAAGCAGATGCCTGAGCTCCGAGTCGAGCAACTCATCGGTGTCTTGCTCTCGAGCCAAGGTGTGGAGAGTGTGACATGTCGAGTCTGGTCAGTCACGTCGGATTGACTTTAAAAATAGAGGTCCCTATACTGATCTCGCATATCCCACACGGTCTTTCCTGGTGAGGGTTAGCGTGACCAACAAGCTCCGCGTACGCTTCTGCGAGATCGTCCGAGACCGGGCGCTCGTGCCGGAACCACTGCTCAAACAATGCCTCCGTGAGGAGGCCGGCATCTCTACTGACGGGACGAATTTCCCGCTGATCGATCTGCTTGTCCAGAAAGAGTTGGTGGCGCCGTCTGAGATCGCCTCGATTTTGAATGAGATCGGGATTCATACCGTGTTCTGCCCGATCTGTGAGAGCCAGTACAGCTTGGACCACTGCCTGAATATTCGCGGTGCGGTTCTGGGCTGCGACTCCTGTGGTGTGAGCATGCAGTTCTTGGGAAACCCGAGCGCTTCCAGTGAGATACGCGGCGAATCGGCGCGCAAGAGCGACTGGCAAGCGGAAGCCACCCTGGTGATGGATTCGGGGTCGGGCAGCGAGGTACGCCCCGCCGCGAAGGATAATCCGGTGCGGGATGATCCGCGTGACTATTCACACGGTGAGACGCTGCAGGATACGTCTGGAGTGGCCCGTCTGGTTGGCGCCCGACCCTCGTCTAGCGAGCATGACGGTGTCAATCTGGTTGCGATGTCCTCGGGTCAGGTTCTCGACGGACGATACGAAATCATCGAGTTGCTGCGGGGCCACCAAGGAGTGGTCTACAAGGCGCTCGAGCGCGGCCTGGATCGCCTGGTGGCGGTCAAGGTTCTCGACCGCACACAATCTCAGTCGGACCGTCTGGCTCGAGAGATCGACTCGATCGGCAAGCTGTCCCATCCGAACATCATTACGATTCTCAATGTCGGCAGCATTGGCGACAAGGAGTACTTCGTGCTCGAGTACGTCGAGGGGACCGACTTGCACGATATGCTTCGTGCCGGTGCACTCGACTTCCAGGAGGCGACGCGAATCGCCAGGGACCTGTCGGATGCGCTACACCATGCCCACACGCGGGGCTTGATCCATGGGAGCCTGAGTCCCTCGAGCATTCGTATCGACCAGGCGGGCCATCCTTACCTGATCGACTTCTGCCTGGCGCCCACGGAGGTAGACCCCAACCAGTCAGCCTACCGCGCGCCGGAACTCGGCTCGGCCAGGGTGGCGGACGAGAGCAGCGATGTGTATTCGCTGGGCGCCATCTATTGCCATATGGTGTCCGGCAAGTTCATGACGGTGGGGCAGGACTCCTCAGTGTTTCGGTCGGTCCTGCCGTCCAACAGCGTCGAGATCTGTCGGAGAGCGATGGACTCCGACCCGGCCAAGCGCCATGACTCGATGCAAGACATGCGTAAGTCGTTTGACCTGTTTCTGGAGTCTAG
Source organism: uncultured Planctomycetota bacterium (assembly GCA_964486115.1). Taxonomy (GTDB): domain Bacteria; phylum Planctomycetota; class JACQVV01; order JACQVV01; family CAZANL01; genus CAZANL01. The sequence goes on along the minus strand of CAZANL010000093.1, from coordinate 5,366 downwards.
CAAGCTAGCCTCGCGTCGGATCATTCGCCGTCGCAGGTCTC
>CAZANL010000093.1:0-5315 GCA_964486115.1 uncultured Planctomycetota bacterium | reverse complement strand
GTGGTGTTGTTGCTGGTTTTTGCTGCGGGTGCGTACTGGAAGTTGTACCTGGCGCAGAGTAGCTCGGGTCCTTCCAATCCGGGCGCGAAGCAGGAGGCTTCGGTCACCCCGGCCCAGATCCAAGCCAAGGAGACGAAGCGCATTGGTGTCTTGTACGAAGCTGGCAATTGGGACGAGGCGTACAAGGAAATCCAGAAGCTGCAGGCGGGGAAGGGCAAGCTGGGGAAACAACTCGAGCGGATGTCCAGGGAACTCGACGTCTATTTCAAGGCCAAGGAGCTCGTGACGACGCCACAGGCGCTTTGCCGCTTTTTGGTCCAGGAGGCAGAGGAATTCGTCGATTCCAAGCTGTTCAAGCAGTTGGCTGAAGGTGCCCAGCTCTGGCGGTTGCGCGTGACTGTCGAGGGCAAGGAGGCCGCGAAGGTCACTCTCTTTCCTGTCGACTCGCTGACACTGGAGATCAAGCGGGACCAGCCGGTCAATCTGGGCAATACGCCGATCAACTGTCCGTACATCAACCAGCAGGGCTATCAACTCGAGGTGGTTCGCGGTTCCGGGTCTCAAGCTGAAAAGGGAGGTGGGAGGGGGGCCGCCGAGGTCTACAAGTTCCCGATCGAGTTCCGTGCGCCGATCTCCGACCCGACCAATACTGATCGCACGAAAGAGATCCGGCTCAACGGCAAGATCCCGCAGGGCATGTGCGTGGTTCCGGCTATCTCGGGCTCCGCGTTTGCTCAGGAGGCGGGCGCTGACCGTGATTACCTGGTGGACCAATTCGAGGTGACGTGTGCGGACTACCAGAAGTTCTTGAAGGCAATGAAGGACAAGGGAATCTTGATCCCTCCACCGAGGAATTGGCCGCGAGGGGAGATGCCGAAAGACTGGGAGATGCGGCCGGTGGCTTGTGTGAGCCTCCCTCAGGCGAACTGGTTTGCCTTCTGGCGAGGCAAACGTATACCGACGAAGGTCGAATGGGTCAAGGCTGCGGGTGGGCAGGACCAACGGGATTACCCCTGGGGCACGACGTTCAAGGGCGTGGCCGCGGTCACTAATGAGGGCAGATTCAAGCTCCCGCAGAAAGTTGGTGGGCGCAAGCTGGGCGAAAGCCCGTATGGGGCCCAGGACATGTCCGGCAACGTGTGGGAGATGGTTTCTCGCTCCGCGACGGACATCTCTGGCAAGTCGAAGATCCTCGGCGGTTCTTTCGCGCAGAAAGAGGCCGAGGTGACGATCAGCACCGAGAAGGTGATCGACACGAGTCGCCGCAGGTACACGGATGTCGGTTTTCGCTGCGTCCGAAGCCGGTTGTTGTCTAGGCAAGGCAAGCCACTGACCGCCGAGGAAGCGCTGGCCGACAGTTACTTTGGGGTTGCGCTGGCGGGGCTTGCAGAGTTGGCCAAGCAGGGACCTGGCGCGCACGATAAGATCTTCTCCAAGCTGTCTTCGAACAAGCGGAGTGTGCGCCAGGCCGCGGCCTTCTACCTGATGCAGAGTGATGCCGAGACGCTCCGGTCTCTACTCCTGAAGAAGCTTGCTGCCCCCGATCCTGTCGACCGGCTGCGGGCAGTCCGAGCACTGATGTCCGGCATCCGACCGAGCCTTGTAGACTTGTTGACTCGGCTGGCGCGGGACCCCGACAACCTGGTCCGACAGTCGGTCTACCAGGCCCTGGTCCGGTTTGGTGTGCCCAAGCTACAGAATGCCTTGCTGAAAGGCGTAAAGGACGAGTTGCCCAGTGTTCGACTCAACAGTGTCCAGGGGCTGTGCGACTATCCTCGACCGGAGGTGACCGCTGCTCTTCGCGGTTGCCTCACCGATAAGGACCGGAACGTGCAGTTCTGGGCCGCAATCCGTTTGCTTGAGCGGAGGGACGCCGAGTCGCTGGAGCCGATCGTTAGGCTTTCTCTGCAGAAGATTGCCGGGACGCGGCGTCTGAGCCGGCTCACTGCATTACTTCCGCTGTTGGGTCTCGATCGGGTCGTTGACGCGACGAGCAAGCATCTCCAGTCCAAGAATGTGGGCATCCAGATCGCGGTTGTCCAGTCACTTACCTATTTCGGGGCGGCCCAATTTACTCCGTGGTTCTCTAGCCGAATTCGCCACGCGAAACTCGCTGGGTCATGCGCCAGTGCCATCAGCCAGTTCCCGACCCAGGGAGGTTGTAAGGCATTGCTGCCTCTGCTGTCTGATCCGAAGACCAAGCCCCAGTTGCTGCTTCGCATTACGTCTGCGATGGGTCTTGCGCGTTACGAGCCTGCGATACCGGCGCTGATCGCCTTGCTCAAGCGGCGGGAGTTGAACGCTCAATTCAAGGTCAACATTCTGAATGCAATTGGGATGATCGGGGGCAAGAAGGCCCAGGAGTGCCTCTATAAGATCTATAGCACGCCGGGTGACCCCTTCCAGCGGTATGTCTATGCACCCATGGCCAGGGCGAAAAATCCTGGGGTGATCAAGCTCCTCAGGAAGTTACGCGAGAATTACGTCAGGCGTTCGCCACAGCGTGTTCCGCAGGCCGATATGCTCCTGGCATTAGCCGGCGATGATCAAGGGAAGCAGTTACTGCTGAAGTACCTCGTGCGTAGGCGCCTGGACAACTCGTCTATACAGCCCGCGCTCCAGGTGCTCGCGACCCGCTTGAGTGCCCAAGAATGGAGCGCTCTGCTGAAATCGACCCAGACCAATGCACGGTTTCTGGCTGTGTTGACACTTGGTTACTCGACGCTATCCATCGACATCAAGGTCCTGGAGGATTACCTGGCCCGGGAGCCTGTTCAGCGCCTGAAGATAAATCTCATCCGGTCAGCCGCTAAGGTCGGAATAACCGAGATGCTTCCGGTCATCGAGCGCCTGATGAAGGGAAGATCTGCGAGAGATGGCATGTTCAACGAGCTCACCACACAGTACAGTCGGCTTCTGATTAGGGCCTATCGTAAGAAGAAGATGGCCGAAGTAGACCGCGGGCCCAAAAAGCAGGCGCACAAGAAGCAGGCGCCCAAGAAGCAGGCGCCCAAGAAGTCTTCCGCAGACAAGGCGGGCGATCAGGGCCAGAAGGGCCGCTAGGCTGGGCTCTAGCAATAGCGCCCGAGAGAGAGTCCGGTTCAGAGGAGGTGCAGGCAGCCCATAACACGCTGCGGCAGCGCATCACCTCGCAGTCCTGTCTGGCCTGTGGCGGCGCAGGTGCCTCGCTGGTCAAGCTGGAACGGTTTTGGAGCTTTCTGCTGTTCAGCATGACGACTCCGGTCGAGGACTATCTCTGCCCAGCGTGCGGAACAAGGAAGGTCCGCGCCGAGTTGTGGCGGACAGCCCTTTTTGGCTGGTGGGGGATGCCGTGGGGGGCGCTCACGCCGATACATCTCGGCCGGCAACTGCTTACGCTATCCCGCACAAGCGGCTCGGTGTTCAAGGCCTTCTGTCATCTGCCGATCGCTTTGTTTGTTCCATTGCTTGTGCTGGCGAGTTACCACGGATTGGTGCGCTACGCGGGGTCCGCGTCGTCAGTGGACTCCTTGAAGCAGGGTCGTTTCTATTTCGAGCGCGGTGAGTACGCCAGATCGATTCCGTTCCTGCGTCAGGCGTTGGCTGCCCGACCCAGCGTTCAGGCGCGTTATATGCTTGCCCGGAGTTTGTCGGCGACCGGTGCGCCCGAGGAGGCGGCCACCGAGCTGGTCGAGGTCCTGAAACTCGATCCTGACTACCGCACGGCTCGGCTGGCATTAGCCGAGATCCGGTATCGGTTGGGGCAGCTGCGTCGTGCCGCGCCGCTGTTGGCCGCACTGCTCGACAAGAAACTGGATCGTCGAGTGCTCTTGCTTGCGGTGCGGGTGCAGTCGGAGCTGGGCAACGGGGATCAGGCGTGGGTTTTGCTGGGCCGGGGCTTGACCCAGTGGCCGAACAATTCCCAACTGCTGCGCAAGCGGGGCGACTTGCACTATCGCCACGGACGTGTCCATAAGGCGCTGGCCGACTATCGCGCAGCGTGGCGGGCCAGTCCGGACAGCTTGGATCTCCGGCTGGATTACCTTCGCCTGGCGGGGTTGCTGGGTGGCCGACGCGAGTTGCTTGCCCAGCTGGATACCACGGACGCGACGCGCTTGTTTCGGGCGCAGCTACTGACCGACCCGAGAGCTCGTCTGGCTGTGTTGCTGCGCAAGCCGCGAACCCCGAGGCTGCAGCTGGCGGCAGCCCGCTTGCTGGCCGGGCTCGGTCGGTACGAGAAAGCGCAGAGGCAACTCGATGAAAGTGGCCTGCTTGTCGAGGAGGTACAGACAGCCGCTCCACAGCAGCAGACCAAAGCCCTGCTGCTGCAGGCGCGTCTGCTGGCCCGCCAAGGCAAGGCGGGTGCTCCTGAGTTGGAAAAGGCTGCTCGGAAAGGCGTTCCCCGGCTCACGCTCGACCTCGAACGGGCTCGGCTGTACAGGCTGCGAGAACAGTGGGGGGCAGCCGAAAAAATCTACGCCAAGCTGCTGATGCGCCACCCCGAGTCGGTACTGACCCGCTCTCGCGTTCTCCGGTTGTGGGCCGGCTTGGGGCGCGAGCGAGGCGGAGCATCACTGGTGAAAGCGGCTCAGTTGCTCGATAAAGCGCAGGATGGTTTGCCGCCTGGGCATCAGGAGGTTGCTCGTGGGATGCGCGACGCGGGGATGGTGGCGATGGAGGCAAGGGTTGGAGGCCATGGAGGCCATGGAGGCAGCTGGCTGAGGCCCATAAGCACTTTACCCGGGCGTTGCGGACCCAGATCCCTTTTGTCGAGGTGCTGCAGGCAGTCGTGCTCTATCGTGGTCTGTGTGATCTGCTGCTCGATCGTCCCGAGGCTGGTCGCAGTGGCTTCAAGCGGCTGGCGAAGTATCCGCTGGAGCGCAGCACGGCAAATCCTTTTCCCGTACTCGCGGCACGGTTTCTTCTCGGTCGGATTTCGGAGAAGCAGTTGATCGACACATGCAGGCGCCTCGGACCTGTTGTGCTCAATAATCTGAGCCTGGTGCGTGCCGCTCGGGCGCGTCAGCAGGGGAACCGAATCGGCGCTCAAAAGGCGTTGCGTGCTGGAATCGGGGGCAGCAGAGGCCGGGACTTTCCCTACCATCTACTGCGCTGGCTGGTCAGACGCTGACCCGGGTGCTCGAAGGGACAGGGTCGGGTGGTCAAGGCCCCTCTGGTCCTGTGGCCCTCGCATCATCTGCGCTCCTGGGCGGATGCTGCGAAGAGTTGATGGCCGAGTAACCACATAGAGAATGTTGAATCTTGGGGACGTTGTGATGCGCGGTCGCTTCCTGTCGCGTTGGACTCGGTTGGTCAGCGTCGAAAGCGGTCTGGTC
>CAZANL010000092.1:7683-11072 GCA_964486115.1 uncultured Planctomycetota bacterium | reverse complement strand
TCCCAGAAGCCTTTCCACGACTGGAACTTACAAGGCCAACGAAGATGAAATTCTACTTCGACTACGCCAACGTGCTGATGTTCCTGGTGTTCGGTGCGATTTTCGTCGTCTTGAACGTGTCCGTCCTCTCCCGGATCCTCCGTCCCAAGCTGAAAGAGGCGATCAAGGAAACGACCTATGAATGTGGCGAACCGCCGATCGGGTCCAGCTGGGTCCGCTTCGACATGCGCTTCTACACCTTCGCCCTGGTCTTCCTGATCTTCGACGTCGAGGTCGCCTTCCTCTATCCCTGGGCGCTGATCTTCAAGACCTACAAGGCGGTCCCGTTCATCTTCATCGAGGTAGCTATCTTCCTGCTGATCCTGTTGGTCGGACTGATTTACGTCTGGATCAAGGGTGACCTGGACTGGGTCAAGTCGATCGACTCACAGACTCGCGGCGCCTGAGGAGGCTCGAGCATGGACGGCGTATACCAGTACAAGAAAGACGCGATCTACAAGCGCATCAGCGACGCCTTCGGTGACCGAGTCGAAGTCGAGATCGAGTCCATCGACGGCGCGGTCAAGGTCCAGGCGGACGACTTGCTGGAGGTCGTGGCCTTCTGCAAGGAGGACGAGGTGACCTCCTGCGAGATGCTACATCTGATCTCGGGAGTGGACTATCCTGACGAAGAGAAGCTCCAGGTGGTCTATCATCTGGAGAGCGTATCGGACAATCACCAGGTGGTTCTCAAGGTGGACGTTGCGCGCGACGAGCCGATCGTACCGTCGCTGGTGTCGTTCTGGCCTGCTGCCGACTGGATGGAGCGCGAAACCTACGACCTGGTCGGCGTGATCTTCGAGGGCCACCCCAATCTGCGCCGCATCCTCTGCGCGGAGGACTGGGAGGGCCACCCACTGCGCAAGGACTACGTCCTGCCAGCCTACTACCACGGTATCCCCAACATCTTCTTCGAAGAGCAGATGACCGAGGAGCAGAAGCAATTGCTCTACGGGGACATGCCCGAAGAACAACGCAAGCTGATCTACGGAGAATAAGCGATGGCCGAGGCCCAACTGCAGCAGGATGTGCGCAGCGAGGAGATGCTGCTCAACATCGGCCCGCAGCACCCGTCCACGCACGGCGTGCTCCGAGTGGTGGTGCGCACGGACGGCGAGGTGATCATCGACTCGGAGTGCCACGTCGGCTACCTGCATCGCTGCTTCGAGAAGTGTTGCGAGATCGCGGGCGGCTACAACCACGTGATCCCCTACACCGACCGACTGGACTACCTGGCGGCGATGCAGAACAACCTCGGCTGGTGCCTGGCCACCGAGCGGCTGCTCAAGGTCGGCAACCCGGACTTCGAGGTGCCCGAGCGGGCCTCCTATATCCGGATCATCGTCACCGAGCTGCAGCGGATCGCCAGCCACTTGCTCGCGGTCGGCACCTTCGGGATGGACTGCGGCGCGATCACCCCGTTCCTGTACTGCTTCCGCGATCGGGAGTATCTGCTGAAGATCTTCGAGAAGATCTGCGGTCAGCGGCTCAACTACAGCTATATGCGGATCGGCGGCGTCGGCTGGGACTTGACCGACGACATGATCGAGGACATCAAGTGGTTCGTCGACTACTTCGGCGCCAAGATCGACGAGGTCAACAACCTGCTGTCCTTCAACGGCATCTTCATTCGCCGGACCGCCAATGTCGGCGTGATCACTCCGCAGCAGGCGATCGCCTGGGCCATCACCGAACCCACCCTGCGCGGCTGCGGCATCAAGCGCGACCTGCGCAAGGATCAACCCTACTCGATCTACGACCGGTTCGAGTTCGACGTCCCGACCGCACGGGGCGAACACGGCGTGATCGGCGACGCCTGGAACCGCTACATGGTCCGGATGGACGAGATGCGGGAGAGCCTGCGGATCGTCAAGCAAGCGATCTACGATCTTCCGGACGGGGCACACTGCGCCAAGATGCGAGCGGCTCCCCGTCCGGTCGCCGGCGACTGCTACGTCAAGGTCGAGAACGCCCGGGGCGAGCTGGGTTTCTACGTCGTCAGCGATGGCACCGACAAGCCCTATCGGGTCAAGTGCCGCGCGCCGGGCTTCGTCAACCTCGCGCTGCTGCCGACGATCGCGCAGGGCTGCATGGTCGCCGACATGATCGTGATCATCGGCTCGCTCGACGTCGTAATGGGCGAGGTCGACCGGTAGTCCAGCCCCCCGCCCAGTGGCTGGGCACTTCGGGCAGCACAGGGCGCCTGGACATTGCCGGCCAGCACACGTGGGTCTGGCAGGGCAACGTGACATCGAGCCCGGCGCCTCATGGCCGGCGCAGATCGCCCCGCGGCCGACGGATACACACGATCGCGGGGCCCCGCTAGTGGCCTACCCCACGGTGTCGGTGATCATCCCCGCCTTCAACGAGGCAGCCAATCTAGCCCTCTTGCTACCTGAACTGCAGCGGTTCGGACTGGGGCAGGTGATCCTCGTCGACAACAACTCGACCGACGACACGGCCCAGGTCGGAGCCGCTGCCGCGGTCGAGGTGGTCCGTGAGCGTCAGCAGGGATATGGAGCGGCCTGCAGCGCCGGCGTCGCAGCTCTGGCATCCGATTGCAAGGTTGTCTGCTTCCTCGACGCCGACCTGCAGGACGATCCGGGATGTCTGCCGCAAGTCGTCGGCCCCGTGCTCGAGGGAACCGTCGACCTGGTGATCGGCACCCGCCCCGCCGCGCTTCAGGAGAAGGGCGCGATGACACCCCAGCAGTTGTTCGGCAACTGGCTGGCCACGACCCTGATCAGGCTCGGCTGGAATTACCGGTTCACCGACCTCGGCCCGTTTCGCGCAATCACCCGCGATGCCCTGGAGCGGATCGACATGCGAGATCGCCGATACGGCTGGACAGTCGAGATGCAGATACGGGCGGTCGAACAAAACCTGCGGATCCAGCAGGTGGCGCTGCCCTACCGCTGCCGCCGCGAAGGGCACAGCACCATCTCGGGGACGCTCCGCGGAACGCTGCTGGCGGGTTACTGGATCTTGCGCACGGTCGGCGGTTTCTGGTTGGCCAGGATCTCCAGGAGGCCCAAGCCATGACCGGTTGGCAGATCCTGCTGTTGGTCACATTCCTCGGCTGCTTCGGTGGACTGGCGCTCTACGCGACCCACGGCCTGGTGATGCTGCGTCTGTTCCTCCGCCGAGCGACGGCTACCCGGATGGCTCACCGCGAACGGATCGCCGCGTTCGACGGCCCCTGGCCTGTGGTGACGACCCAGATTCCGTTGTTCAACGAAGCCGAGGTGGCAGAGCGGGTGATCCAGGCCGTCGCCGCGATCGACTATCCCGCCGGCAGGCACCGGATCCAGGTGCTGGACGACTCGACCGACGGCTGCCGTGACGTCGTC
>CAZANL010000092.1:0-7673 GCA_964486115.1 uncultured Planctomycetota bacterium | reverse complement strand
TGCACAAGACGTCGAGATCGACGTGGTCCGGCGAACAGAGCGAACGCACTACAAGGCCGGCGCGCTGGCGCACGGGCTGCAATCGGCACGGGGCGAACTGGTCGCTATCTTCGACGCCGACTTCGTGCCCCCGCCCGACTTCCTGCGCCACGCGGTCCCCCTGATGCTGGCCTCGGACCGGATCGCCTGCGTGCAAGGCCGCTGGGACCACCTGAACCGCGGCGACAACTGGATGACCCGCGCACAGAGCATCGGCATCAACGGTCACTTCGCGATCGAGCAGGGCGCCCGCGCATGGAACGGGTTGTTCCTCAACTTCAACGGCACCGCGGGCATCTGGCGCCCGGAAGCGATCGAACAGGCTGGGGGCTGGCAGGGAGACACGCTGACCGAGGACCTGGACCTCTCCTACAGAGCCCAGCTGGCTGGCTGGCGAATGGTCTACGCACTCGACCTGGCCTGCCCAGCGGAGATTCCCAACACTGCCGACGCGCTCAAGTCGCAGCAGCGGCGCTGGGCCCGGGGCAGCATCCAGACCGCACGCAAGCTGCTCGGTCGGGTCTGGCGCTCGGACGCCTCGCTGGCCACCAAGACCGCCGCGACGTTCCACCTGACCCATTACAGCGTCTCGCTACTGATGGTTCTGCTCGCCACGCTGACCCTGCCGGTGCTGATCTGGGTTCCGTTCGCGGAGTCCAGCAACTGGCTGCTGGCCGCCTGGCTGGTGATGGCGGGGACGGCCGCAACCCCATGCGTCTCCTATTATGCCGCGGGGCGGGTGCTCGGGGCTCCGGGCTTCACGCTGCGCAACCTCCCCGGGCTGATCGTGCTCGGCTGCGGGCTCTCGCTGAACAACGCAGGGGCCGTCCTGGCCGGCCTGTTCGGCGGCCAGGCCGCGTTCATCCGAACCCCCAAGACCGGCGGCTCCGGGAAAGGACGCTACCACCCCCAGATCGCTCGGGGATGGTGGGCCGAGTTACTGCTGGGCCTCTACTGCGCGATCACCCTGGCCTGCTACATGAGTCTCTCGCAGTGGCTCACAGGGCTGTTCCTCGGTTTCTACAGCCTGGGATTCGTCGCCCTCGGCTGGGCCTCGGCCCCATGGGCTCGCCGGCAAGCCCCATGCTGATCGCGGCTCTCCTCGCGCTCGGACTACTGGCTGCGATGATTCACGACCCGGCCGCCGACTGGCGTCGATTCGAGCTGCTGCTGCTGGGCCTCGCGATCCCGCTGGTGCTGCTGATCCGGCAGCGGGCCAGCCTGCCGCGCTGGACACTGGGCGCCGCCCTGCTCGGAGCGCTGATCATTCGCCTGGCCCTGATACCTCAGGCCCCCTCGAGCGACGTCCACCGCTACCTCTGGGAGGGAAAACTCCAGCTGGCCGGTGGAAACCCCTACCGCACGCCACCGAGCGATCCGACGTTGGTTCAGCTACGGGGACCCGACCACGAAAAGATCAACCATCCGGACTGGACAGCGATCTACGGGCCACTGGCCGAGGGGCTGTTCGCCGTCGTGGCCTGGACCTGGCCGACGATCCTCGGCTGGAAGCTGCTCTGCCTGCTGACCGAAATATTGCTGCTCTGGCTGCTCTGGCGACTGCTGCTCCGACGAGGCCTCTCTCCCGTGTGGCTGCTGGCCTACGCCTGGCATCCACTGGTCCTCTGGTCGGTTCCGGGGGCCGGCCACCTCGAGGTGCTGGTCGCTGTCGGGGTACTGGGGATGCTGCTCGCGCTGGAGACCGAGCGCCCCGCACTGGCCGGGCTAGCGCTGGCCGCCGCCGTCCTGATCAAGCCCACCGCCCTGGTCTTCGCGCCGCTGCTGTTCTGGACGCGCCCGCGCTGGCCCGCCCTGGGCCTGCTGCTGGTCGTGCTGCCGCTGGGCTACCTGCCCTACGCCGACGCGGGATCCGGTCTGTTCGCCAGCCTGTGGCGCTTCGGCAGCGAGATGTCGTTCAACAGCTTGCCCCCATTCATCCGACTACCCCTGCTGCCGCTGGGACTGTTCTGGGTCGTGCGACGGGAGCGCGAACCGGCAGGAAGGGCTCTGCTGCTGGCCGGGTTGTTCTTGCTTGCCTCACCGACCGTGCATCCGTGGTACGCCCTGACGCTGGTTCCGCTAGCCTGCCTGGCTGGCTCGACTCCCTGGTGGGTTCTTTCTCTGACCCTGATCCTGGCCGGTGAAACCCGCGCGATCGAAGTCGCGACCGGGGCCTGGGATGAACCCGGCTGGACCCGCTGGGCCGTCTACGGGCCGTTCCTGCTGGCAACGTGTGCGGGAGCGCTGACCGCCTGGGCGAGAGGATCCGCTGAGTCTGGACCCCAGCAGCTGCCCCGGCAAGAGGGTCGTCTGTGGACCGGCGCACCGGAATCTGAGCGCTGATTCCTGAACAGACCTATCTGTTAGAGGCTCCCGCCACGCGGGTCATGTAGAATCGGATCCAACAATGAGACTGCTCGGACGCTACACACACTGGCTCCACGGCCAGTGGCCGGCCGGCGAGGTCGAGAGGTTGCCCGTCGTCGGTGAGGACGGCGACACCAGCGTCCCGGGGGTCTACATCGCCGGCGACCTGACCGGCGTGCCACTGCTCAAGTTCGCGGTCGACCGCGGAGCTCGGGTGGTCCAGACGATCCTCGCCGATCCGAGCTTCAGCCGGGGCGACGGCGCACTCGATCTGGTCATCATCGGCGGCGGCGTGGCTGGAATGGCCGCCGCGCTGGAGGCACGCAAGCATGGACTGTCCTTCGAGCTGCTCGAGGCCAGCGAGCCCTTTTCGACGATCGTCAACTTCCCCAAGGGCAAGCCGATCTTCACCTATCCGACCGGGATGCAGACCGCGGGCGACCTGCGAATCAGCGCCAAGGTCAAAGAAGCGCTGGTCGATGAGCTGACCGCCCAGACACTGGCGCAGGGAATCGTCCCGCGCATCGCGCGGGCTCATCGCCTCGTCCGCAGCGGCAAGCGGCTGACGGTCGAGCTGGAAGACGCCGCACCACTGGCCACTCAGCGCGTGCTCGTCGCGATCGGCAGCACCGGAAACTACCGCAGCCTGGGGGTTCCCGGCGAAGAGCTGCACGAGAAGGTGCTCAACCGGCTGCACGACCCGAAAGACCACGCGGGCCAGCGCGTGCTGGTCGTCGGCGGCGGAGACAGTGCCGTCGAGACGGCGGTGGCGCTTGACGCGGCCGGGGCACAGGTCACCTTGTCCTACCGCCAGGCGACCTTCTCCCGCCCCAAGCCGGAGAACCTGGCGCGCCTGACGCCGACGATCCAGACGCTGATGAGCAGTCAGGTCCAGCTCATCGAGACGGAACGGGTGACGCTCGGCGCCGCGGACGGCAGCCAGACCTTGTTGCCCAATGACGTGGTCCTGACGATGATCGGGCGGGAGCCTCCGCTCGACTTCTTCCGCCGCTCCGGCATTGCCATCCACGGCGAGTGGACCTGGCGCACCCGCACCGGCTTCGCGCTGTTCCTCGGCTTCTGCTTCCTGCTCTACCACTGGAGCAAGGGAGGCCTGTTCCTCAACGAGTTGTTCCAGCGCCGCGGCTGGTTCCCCTTCTTCCTGGACAACAGCGACCCGGGAAGCCTGACCGGAGCGACGCTCCGGGCGATGAGGGATCCGGGGTTCCACTACTCGAGCCTCTACTGCGCCGCGATCGTGTTCTTCGGCATTCGACGCATCCGACGACGACGCACACCGTATGTCACCCGCCAGACGCTGGCGCTGATGGCGATCCAGGTCGTCCCGCTGTTCCTGTTGCCCTACATCCTGCTGCCCTGGCTGGGCGCCAACGGCTTCTTCGATGCGGGCGCGGGCAAACTGATCGGCGACCACCTGTTTCCCGGCGGGAGTTACTGGCGGGCCTTCGGGCTGATCCTGGCCTGGCCGCTGTTTCTCTGGAACGTCTTCACCAGCCAACCGATCTGGGCCTGGCTGATCATCTCGCTGGTCCAGACCTTCCTGGTGATACCTCTGCTGGTTCGCTACCGGGGTAAGGGAGCCTACTGCGGCTGGATCTGTTCCTGCGGCGCGCTGGCCGAGACGATGGGCGACGCGCACCGGGAGAAGATGCCCCACGGCCCGTTCTGGAACCGGCTGAACATGCTGGGGCAGGCGATTCTCGCCGCGGCGTTCGGCCTGCTGGCGCTGCGCATCATCGCCTGGATCGGCCCCGGAGGGCTCACTGAGCGTGCTCTCGACTACCTGCTGAGCAACGGGCTGTTCAGCTACAAGTACCTGGTCGATCTCTGGCTGGCCGGGATCATCGGCGTCGGCTTCTACTTCCACTTCAGTGGCCGGGTCTGGTGCCGCTTCGCCTGTCCCCTGGCCGCGCTGATGCACATCTATGCCCGGTTCAGCCGCTTCCGCATCCTGGCCGACAAGAACAAGTGCATCTCCTGCAACGTCTGCACCCGAGTCTGCCATCAGGGAATCGACGTGATGAGCTTCGCCAACAAGGGCGAGCCGATGGCCGACCCCCAGTGCGTTCGCTGCAGCGCCTGCGTGCAGTCCTGTCCGACGGGGGTGCTGGCATTCGGCCAGATCGACCCGTCGACCCACCATGAAATCTCCCGCGACCGACTGACCGCCTCTCCGGTCCACCGACATGAACAGACCAGCTAACGAAGTCGTGACACACTTGCTTTGCTACACTGGGCAGTTCAATGTTTGACGAGACTCTCCCCCAACATCCCCCCTCGGATCCCACCGCCCCCGAGACTCCGCACCTCGGGCGCTACCCCATCACCGGCCGCCTGGGTGAGGGGGGCATGGGCCTGGTCTGGCAGGTTCGCGACAGCCAGCTCGGCCGCGAGGTCGCGGCCAAGGTGGTCAGTGGCGAGGCCGAGGCACTGACCCGGCACAAGTTCATCGTCGAAGCTCAGGTCACCGGACAGCTCGAGCACCCCAACATCGTGCCGGTCTACGAGCTGGCGACCTCCGAGGAGGGCGAGCCCTACTTCACCATGAAGCGAGTCGATGGACGCACCTTCGGGGCGATCCTGGCAAACGACCGCACGTTATCGGGACAAGACGGACCGCGACGGCTCGGCGAAGACCTACAGGTCTTCCTCAAGGTCTGCGACGCGGTCGGGTACGCCCACAGCAAGGGAGTGATCCACCGCGACCTGAAGCCGGACAACATCATGGTCGGCAGCTTCGGTGAGGTGCTGGTGCTGGACTGGGGGCTGGCCAAGATCCTCGGGACTGAGACCGACCATGTCGCACTCGACCTCCCGGTCGGTCCGCTGGCCGAGCTGGCGAGCGACGACCAGCAGACGCTGACCGGCACGATCCTCGGCACCCCAGCCTACATGCCGCCCGAGCAGGCGCTGGGCCAGATCGACCAGCTGGACGAACGATCCGACATCTATTCTCTCGGAGTGATCCTGTACCAGATCCTCACACTGACCCAGCCATTCGGCGGCGAGTCGCTCCCGGAGCTGCTCGCCGAGGTTTGTCGCGCCAAACCGATCCCCCCCTCCGAGCGAGTCGACACGGGAATCCCGTGGGAGCTGGAGCAAGTCACCCTCAAGGCGATGGCCCGGCAGCCCGTGGAGCGCTACCAGAGTGTGGAAGCGCTCAAGCGGGACATCGAGGCCTACCTCGCGGATCGGCTGCTCGAGGCGCCGAGCTACACCTGGCATCAGCGACTGGTCAAATGGCTGCGCACACACCGTCATCGGCTCGTGGGCACTGTCGCGCTGCTGGCTGTCACCGCGCTTCTCCTCGGCGGACTTCGCTGGCGCCAGCAACAGCAACACCAAGAACAGCAGGCAGCCCAGCAACAGCAACTCCGAGCAGGACAGTTCGCCCGGCACCGGGCCGACGCACTGAAGGCCCGCCAGGCCGAGAACTGGGGCGCCACTGAGGTCGCCGCCCGTCGAGCGCTCGACCTGCGCCCCGACGCGCCACTGCGCGAACTACTCGCCGAGGCGCGCTCCCAGCTCGCCGAACGGCGGCGCCGCCACGCACGAGTCCTCTCGGAACAGAAGCTGCTCGAGCAACTCAAACCACTGATCACCGAGATCGCCGCCGCCCGCTCGTTCTTCTATGTACCCCGGATCAAGATCCGCGAGCGGCTGACCGGCGTGCGCCGAGCGCTGCGGAAAATCTCCCGCCTGGCCGACAGTGCGGAGTATTCCGAGCACGCCGAGGTCTGGCACTGGATCGGCCAGGCACAGTTGCTTCTCGGCGACGAACGAGCCGCCGAGAAGAGCCTGAAAAAAGCGGCCTCGATCGATCCCGGCGTGTCGACCACGGCCAGCGACCTGGGACGGCTCTATCTGCGGCGCGCAAGATCCCTGATGATCAGCGTTCAAAACGAGAGCAACTCGGTCAATATACGGATGCGGAAGCGACGCTCGCTGACCGAGGCTCGACGCTGGCTGGAAAGAGCCAACCAGGTCCAGGGGCTGTGGGGCGACATCCTGCGGAGCTACCGCCTCCTGGCCCAGCGTCGATATGCCAAGGCGATCAAGACTGCCCGGCAAAGCCTGGCTCGGCACCACAATCTGCTGGGGACCGAGGAGCTGTGGCTCATCATCGGCCTGGCGAGCGAAGAACAGCCGGCGAAACAGCGTGCCTTCGACAAGGCGATCCGGCGCTGCCCAAACCACGCCTGGGCCCATTTCTTCCGCAGCCTGACCCAGGAACCGGCCGAAGGGATCATCGCCGACCTGACCCGCGCCCTGGAGATAAATCCCCAGCTGATTAGGGCCTACATCAACCGTGGCGTGGCCTGGTTAGATGCGGGCAACCTGGACCGCGCGCGTCAGGACCTGGATCGGGCGATCGCGCTGGATGATCAAAACGAGCTGGCATGGAACAACCGGGCGGCCGTCGGTCTGCAAGCCAACCAGCCCGAGCAGGCGCTTCGCGACGCAACCCGTGCGCTCGAGCTCGAGCCCCGGTTCCCGCGAGCGCTGCGCAACCGCGGGATGGCATATGTCAAGCTCGGACGATCGGGCGAGGCGATCGCTGACCTCTCCCGCGCCATCAAGCTCGCGCCGGACGACCCAGGCTGCTTGATCGGCCGAGGACGCGTGTACTATCGAGTGCAGAACCTGAAGGCCGCACTGAGCGACTTCACCAAGGCGATCGAGCTGAACCCGGGTAATGGAATTGCGCTGGCCAATCGAGCCCTGGTGCACGCAGACATGGGGCACGACAAGCAAGCCATGGCCGACTGCGACGCTGCTGTCCGCTGGGCCCCACGGCTGAGCGAAGGGTACCTGACCCGCGCCCGGCTGCGACAACGCGCCGGCGATCTGGCCAGCGCCCAACGAGATCTCGACATCGTAGTCGGGCTCTCTCCCAAGCTTTCATTAGCACGGATCTGGCGCGGGGTCCTACGCGGCATCCGCGGCGACCGGGACGGGGCGATCGCCGACATGCGCACGACCCTGCGGCACGACCCCGGAAGCATCTGGGCCGCTCTCTGGCTGGCCGGCCTCGATGGACAGACCCGCCACCTCGCGCCGTTCCTCGATAAACCACACGAGATGGCCCACCTGGTCCGATTCTACCTGGGCCGCTGCACGGCCGAGCAGGTGCTGACCGCCGTCAAGGGCAAGCGCTCCCCAACCGGCGCCGCGCTCGGATTCATCGGCCTGCGGGCCGAGCGCCGCGGCGATGTAGCCGACGGCGAGGCCTTGGGCCGGGACGC
>CAZANL010000091.1:8207-11098 GCA_964486115.1 uncultured Planctomycetota bacterium | reverse complement strand
CGAAGAAGGTGGAGGAGTTGCACCAGAAGGTGCTGGGCGGCGGGGTGCTGGGCGGCGGAGTGCCGCCTACCAAGCAGCCGCCCAGAGACCCCAGGGAGCTCTCCAAGAAACACGAAGAGGATATCAATCGGAACTGGGATCGCGCACTGAAGAACTACAAGGGCATCATCGACGGCGAGGAGGAGGCGAACGTCAAGACGATGGAAAACCGCATCGAGTCCAACTTCAAGCTGGTCAAGACCCAGAACAAGCGACTGACCGGCAGCCAACAGCTGCTGCGAGAACTGAAGCTGCGGTACGCCCGTCGGTTCATGATCCTCAAGACAAGCTACGAGCAGGGCCGGCTGAACAAGACGACCTACGTCCAGCGGCTGAACAAGCTGGCCAACGAGTTCGAGTTCCAGCAGCGCGGGCTGGTCACCGACGTCAAGTTCTACCGCAGGGAAGCGGCCACGACCAAAGTGCGGCTGAAGAACCTGCGGCAGATTCACCAGCTGAACATGATGACCTACCACCGAAAGCGCCCCAAGCAGACCGAGAAAGAACTGACGGCGCTGGAGAAACTGCTCCAGTCGATCCGGCGCGCCGGCAAGTTCCAGGTCCAGAACGTCTACGACGCGGCGGACTGCCGGCACATCCGCTGATGCTGGCGCACTTCATCGAAAAGGCCGGCATCTGGTGGATGATGCCGATCCTGCTGCTGGCATGGATCGGCATCTCACTGAGCCTGGAGCGACTCTGGTACTGGTTCAGGCTAATTCGCCGACAGCGCCGGAGCCAGCCGATCGTCGCCCGATTGTTCAGCGGAGACTCCCCTTCCGCACAGTTCACCGGACAGCTAGGCAACGCCCATGCGCAACGCGATCCGACGCTGCTAACGCTCTCCGTCTTTCTGGTCAACTTGTTCCGCGAGCACGTCCCTCTGGAGATCGCCGAGAACCGAGCCCGTGACCGGGCTCAGCTGGCGGCGGCCGATAGCCGTCGCTTCCTGCCCGTGCTCACGTTCATCGCCAACCTGGCAGGCACGCTGGGGCTGCTCGGGACCGTCGCCGGCGTGTCGATGAGCTTCGAACACCTGGCGCAGGCCAACCCGAAGGGGCTGGCGCTCTCCCTGTCGACGGCCATGTACACCACGATCGGCGGTATCTTTCTCTTCCTGGTCAGCTACCTGGCGCTTTCGATCTTCAGTAGTCTCTCCGAACGGCTCGAGGACCGGCTGGGGACCTACCTGACACGTCTCAAGGAGCGCTGTCAGCTGACCGAAGAGGAGGAGGCGTCGATCGTGGCCCAGGAGGCCTAGATGCCTCGGCGCAAGAACACCAGTCATCCGGCCGGCCTCCAGACCACGGTGATGGTGGACGTGCTGTTCATTCTGCTGATCTTCTTCATCGTCGTCAGCCGGATTCGTGAGTCCAACCTGCAGGTCGACCTGCCGACGGTCAAGCGCCCGGACAAACGCGAGACGACCGCACCCGCGACCCAAGCAGGCATCTCCCTCTCGATCGGCAGCAAGGGCACGATTCACCTCGACGGGCGAAAGATCGGCGACATTGCGGCTCTGCGCACGGCCCTCCAGTCACGAAAGGCCTCGACTCAGACACCCGTCATCCTGCGCACCGACAAGCAGGCACCCAGCGGGATCACGGTCCAGGTGGTCCACCTGCTGTCCGACCTCGGCTTCGGCAAGATACAATTCGACGTGCTCACCGCCGGGCACACCGGGAGTAAACCATGATCAAGAACATCCTCTATTACGCCACGTTTCTCACCCTCGGCGGCGCGATCATGCTGCTGCTCTGCGTCGACCTGGGTCAGGGAACGCCCTCCTGCCTCCAGCCGCGGCAACCCGCCACAGCGAAAGACACTCGGAAGCGAAGCGACAAAAAGAGCGTGCAGGTCGTCCGCAAAAAGGCCAGGCCGGCGAAGCAGCCCAAGCAGGCTCCCGTGAAGAAGAAGCCCCTGGTCAAGGACGACAGCAAGCACAAGAAGGAGCTCGAGAAGTCTAAGCTCCGAATCCAGCGGCTAGAGCAGCGGCTGGCCCAGCTGAGCCGAGAATCGGCCAAGCTGATGGCGTCTTTGAATCAAAAGCTGCTCGACGAACAGGCCGCCCGGAAAAAGACCCAGCAAGAGGCACGAGCCGCGCGCACCGAGGCTCGGGCCCGCAAGGAGTTGCTGTCGAATAAATTCGAGCAAGAGCGCAAGTCCGACCGTGCCGCAGCAGCCAGGAAGCAGCAGGCGCTGCTGGACAAGCTGACCGCACAGCACCAGGCAACTCAGGCGCAGGCCACCAAGCGCCAGCAGGCCCTGGCCAAGCAGCTAGCCGAACGCCAGCAACGGGAGCAACAGACCGCCCGCGAGCATCAAGCCCTGCTAACCCAGTCCACCACGCGCCAGCAGGCGATCGAGCAAGCCATGGGACGACAGGAAGCAGAGCTTGCCGCCCAGCGGAACAGGCAGCAGAAAGCCGAACAGGCCCGTCATAAGGCGCAGATCCGGATGAACCAGATGATCGCCACTCAAGCCCGTCAGCTGAAGACCGAGCGCGAGCAGCGCAAGGCGCTAGAACACCAGCTGGACACCCAGCGGACGCAGGAAGCAGCCAGCCGCAAGGCGCTAGCACGCCAGCTGGACACCCAGCGGACGCAGGAAGCGGCCAACCGCAAGGCGCTGCGCAAGCAGCTGGAGGATCAAGCCCGCTCGCTGGCCGCCCAGAAACTCCGCATGAGCGAGCTGGCCCACAAACCCCGCCGCCGCCCTGGCCGCACGGTCACACGCGTCACGAACTGGCAACAGTACCTCGATTTCCTCGCACCGGTGCAGTCGATCAAGATGGACAAGGTCGGCCGCAAGCTGCCCGTTCTGGACTTCAACGGTCAGGTCTTCGCCGACAA
>CAZANL010000091.1:0-8197 GCA_964486115.1 uncultured Planctomycetota bacterium | reverse complement strand
TGAACTCGATCATGCGCTTCTACCAGATGGGGTTCTACGGCCTGCTGATCTATCGCGAGCGCAACGAGAAAGACCCCAACTACCTGGCGATCGACCTCAGCCGTGGGCCCTCGAGACCGCGCTTCACCCGCAAGACCGACACGACCGAGGTCGACAACCTGGCCTCCATCGGCCTGCTCTGGAACTCCTCGTCGATCGGCCGTCAGCTGATGCAGCGGATCCAGACCGAGCAGCCGCTGCGCATTCCACGGGGAGCCTTCCTGGCGCTGGTCAACCTGTTCCCCCGTTCGACCGCGCAGTATTTCATCTGGAAGAGAATCGAAGTCTGCCGCCGCAACGGCATCGACCCGGCCAAGGTCAACAGGTGCCTGGCCACGTTTCGACAGACCCAGTTCGGCAGCTGGATCGTGGTGATCCGCCAGGTCGAGATGAAGGACGGCAGCATGGTGGCGGTGAGCGACTTCGAGGAGGCTAAGGTCACGCTGCGCCGAGGATAGCGGCCGAAAAACCCGTGAACACATTCGGTTCGGGCGCATCTGAACCTGTAGGTAACGTCGCAGAGGGCCCGTGAACAAATTTCTCGGGGCGCATCTGGACCTGCAGCCACGTCCCGGGAGGATCGGACAATGCGCTGGACTCAGCTCACGCTATCCCTCATTGTACTTACACTTACGACTCAAGCCACTGCCGATGACATCCCCCCGAACACGATCTACAGCGTCGTGGAGCGCCGCCCTCTGGTCATCGCCAAGCTGGTGCATCGGAAGGGCCACAGATCAACCTGGGAGGTGGAGCTGGTTCTCGGAACAGGCCAGCATCTGGGCCGCCAGTGGCAGACGTTCGAACAGGCCCGACAGGCGCTAACCAGTCTCTCGTCACGAATCCCGCGCAAGATTCGAGGGACGTTCTGGCAGGTCGGGGACCAAGGCGCCTTTGAGGTCAATCTTCAGAACAATGCGGAAACAGGAACGTACGACTGGTTATGCGTCGAGGCTGGAGGTGCAATCCGACTCCCCGACCCGACACAGGCTCTCACCAAACAGCAGCAGCGATTGATCGCCCGGCTGATCGACCGACTGGGATCGCGCTCGTTCCGCCAGAGAAATCAGGCCCAGCGCCAGCTGATGGCTCTCCGGCAGCTGGCGTCTGCCAGCCTGCGCGAGGCGCTGAAGTCGAAGGACCTCGAGGTCCGTCGGCGGGCTCGCCAGCTGCTGACCCACCTCCGCCAACAGACATGTCAGCAAATCGAAGCAAGGTTACGGCGCATCCTAAAGCCGAAACTACACCATGTCGTTTTGTGGTAGCGGGAGCAGATAGATGGCGATGCAGTGCACCGTCAGGACCATCGGCAGCCGGATCAGGATACCGAAGCCGAGAGCCGCTCCACTCAGCGTGATCAGCCGCAGATCGCCCCGGCTACGGCCGAGGTGGGCCAGCGTGATGCATGTCAACAGGGCCAACCCAGCCGAGGTGACGTTGAATGCGTCATGGGCATAGGGCCACTGGATGGTGCACAGTCCATGGATCAAGGCCAGCAATCCGGCGGCGCGAACCCCGATCCCCAGACTGAGGGCCAGCGTGTAGAGCACCAGGCAGGTCAACGCCGAGAGCAAACCGTTGAGAAAGCTGGCGAAGAAGACGGTGAACTGATGATCGGACTTCCCGGCAGAGAGCGTCGCCGCGAATTTTCCGGCTACCACGCAGGGCAGATAGAGCAGCGACTGGCCGATGCCGTGATGCGTGTAGCGGTGATTGTTGAAGTGGCTGCCCGGAACCACATCCTTGACCGCCAGGGTGCCCTGCTCGACGATCGACTCCGCCACGCTGAGCTGGATCCCATCATCGACCGAGTGCAAGTGCCCCCACCCGTAGCCGCGTAGAGCGCGAGCAACAGGACAAACAACCGACCGCCAACCGAGCGCTCGTTCACGGTGTCCGGAATCCCCTCGGGACCTCCTCTTCGAGTGAGTTGGCCGCCCCCGTCAGCGCGGTCGCAGCCAGTGCATGGCGTGGGATTATCGGCCGCTTCAGATCGATCACAGCCGAAGCGACCCAGCTGCCGCCCGCAATCTCAGGCGCGCCGATGATCCAGCCAGGAGCGGGCTTGCCGGGAACCGACAGTCGACGGGCGGCGCTCACACCAGCTCCTCGAGAGCCGTCAGCACCTGCTCCTGCTCCTCGGCCGTCATGTCAGGGAAAAGCGGCAGCAGCAGCGAACAACCGCTCGCCAGCTCGGATCGGGGCAACTCGGACACGACGCCTTCGTAGGCCGGCTCCTGGTGAATCAACATGATCCCTCGACGGGTGGCGATCCCGCGATCGAGCAGACGCTGCATCACCTCGTCCCGAGTGACTGGCGCGCCGTCGGTCAGCTGAACAGCGTAGCTCTGGTAATTGGGCTGCAGGCCCTCGGGCACATGAGGCGGCCTCAGCCAGGGATGGTCCCGCAACCGTTCGCTGTAGACCGCGGCCAGCTCACGGCGGCGCTGCAAGATATTCTCCAGCCGACCCATCTGCGCCAGACCGATTGCGGCCTGGATGTCGGTCAGCCGATAATTGTAGCCCACACAGACATACTGCTCAGCGATCACTCTGTCCGACTGATGGCGGACCAGATCGCTGACGCTCATCCCCTGGTGCCGCAGCAGGCGCAGCTGGTCGGCCAGCGATTCACTATGGGTCAGCAGCATCCCGCCTTCCCCGGTCGTGATCACCTTGCGCGGATGGAAGCTGAAGCAGGCCAGCTCGCTCTCGCATCCGATCAGGACGCCTCGGTGCCGGCTTCCCAGGGCGCAGGCAGCGTCCTCGACCAGATGGAGCCCACGCTCGCTGGCCAGCGGGCCAAACGCATCCAGGTCGGCGGGCAGCCCGATCTGGTGCACCAACAAGATCGCCCGAGTCGCCGGCCCGATCGCGGCTTCGGCTGCTTCCACGTCCAGGTTGTAGGTTAACGGGTCGACCTCCGCGAAAACCGGTGTCGCTCCAGTGTAGGCCACCGCGTTGGCCGTCGCGATGAAGCTCATCGACGGGCAGATCACCTCGTCTCCGGGCCCAATGCCGAGCACCAGCAACGCCAGGTGAAGAGCAGTGGTGCAGTTGGAAACCGCAACAGCATGGGCGGCACCGCAGTACTCGGCGACGCAGCGCTCGAACTCGGCCACCTTCGGTCCCTGGCTGACCCACCCACTCTCGATCGCCGCGCACGCGCCGGCGCCCTCCTCCGCCCCCAACCGCGGCCGTGTGATCGGGATCATCGCGCGATTGCCTCCTTGTGCCAATCAGCCAGCCGCCGCAGTCCCTCGTCGAGCGAAACGCGGGCTTCGAACCCGAGCTCCTCCGAGGCTCGCCTCGTACAAGCCAGGCGTCGGACGACCGGATTGACGGCTCGTTCCGCTCTGAAATCAGGCTGGACCGCCTCGTTGCCCGTCACGCGCAGCAGCGCCTGCAGCAGCTCGAGCAGGCTGGTCTCGATCCCACACCCGACATTGTAGACCGCATCGCTCGCGGACGCAGCCATCGCCGCCAGATTGGCCCGCGCCACATCCTCGACGAAGACGAAGTCCATCGTCTAGCTCCCGTCGCCGAAGATCGCCGGAGCCTCCCCGCGCCCGAGGCAGTCCAGCCAGCGGATCAATACTTCCGTGTACTTTCCGTAGACGTCCATTCGTGGACCGTAGACGTTGAAGTAGCGTAACGCGACATACTGTAGGCCATACATGTCGTTGAAGCTGCGCAACATACCCTCGGCGAACACCTTGGCCGCGCCATACCAGGTGCGGTTGCCGTACGGGCGGTGTGTCTCGGGCGTCGGAAACGCCTCGGCCATGCCGTAGACCGACGCTGAGGATGCCGCCACCACCTTCCCCACGCCTGCTTCGACACAGCAGGTCAGCACCTCGAAGGTGCCGTCGACCAGCACCTCGAGGCAGGCCCTCGGCTCCGCGGCACAGCGGGTGATGCGTATCGCCGCCTGATGATAGACCTGATCGAACCCGTCGAAGTGCGGGCGGATCTCGTCGAATGCGCGGATGTCCGCCCGAACCACCTCGAGCCGGCCACTGTCCAAGGCGGCGGACAGGTTGTCCATCGAACCGCGCGAGAGGTCGTCGATCACCGTCACCCGCGCCTCGTCATTCGCAGCCAGCACCTGATCCACGATCGTCGAACCGATCAGGCCGCACCCTCCGGTGATCAGTACGCGCATCAGTCGAGTGCACGTCTCGTGCGCGCGAACACCTCAGCCACCACCATCCTGGCCGCGACATCCCGCGATGCCACGCCACCGGCCCCGATAAGCGTCCCCGGGCTGATCGTCATCCCCCGGAGGGTCAACCCACCCGAACCGACCGAAGCCCCGTGCGTGGCACAGAATCCCTCGGAGGGCCAGCTCACCTCAGATTGGTAGTCGATCGGGTCGTCGGGGAGGTTGCCGACGTCGTCGCTCGCCGCGCATCGACCCGAGGGGACGCCCAGCACAACCCACCGCTTCGGATTCAGGCCATTCATCGCGGCAATAAACCTAGAACACAATGTTGAGCAGGTCAAGCACAGCAGTCATCACACGACTGGCACGGCCCAGCCCGCCGCGTGTTCGACTTCATTCGCGGCCTGAGCAGCCCCGGCATCCAGGCCTTCAGCTACGCCGGCCCCCTGCTCTTGCGGATGCTGCGCGCAGAGCTGGTGTGCAAGCAGGACGAATATGCGGGTCGGATTCCGGGCAAGGTCATTCGGCTCGGCGACGACGGCAGCGTCGATGTGCTTGCGGGGCAGGGAACCGTCAGGCTGCACGAAGTGGAGGTCGACGGCTCTTCAGGCTCACCTCGCCGCTGGATCAAGTCGGTGCGAACGGTCAAGCTGGGACCAGCCCATGACCATTATAGAGCGGGGAAAACGGCCTGACCCGTGCTCCTCTCGATTCGCGACCCCATGGTTCGTTCGAGGTCCCACTGCACCGCGTGATCCGCATAGTTCAGACGAGCCCGTCCGGGGCGGTGTAGTCAGCGGCCACGACGCGGCGATGTCCCACCGGGGCTCGACCTGTTCACTGAATGTACCGGCCCCGCGCATTTCATGTCCCCCCTCACGTCGGAGTACCATCCCCAGCATCACCAACCCTGCTGATGCGTCATTCACAATTTCCTCCTCGCTGGCATGCCCCTTGCTATAAGACTGAACATGACCCATCAGCCCCCCCTCAGTCCCGTCTGGCGCCGACGAGTGATCGGCACTGCCGCCGCCACCCTGATCGCTTTTGCTATTGGCTGGGTTGCCGGTGCCCCTCCATCCCAGCCGGTGAGCCGCATCCAGTCTGCCACCCGCCAGCTAGTGCCGGGGCGGGCCCACGCCTGGCTAGCCGAGTTGCAGCGCCGCTACCCCGAACGCCGTCGCGGCTCCAAGGCGCTGCGGGAATCCGCCCCGTTCATCCGGGACGCACTGCGTTCCGCGGGCGCCCAGGACGTCCGGCTGCAGCATCTCAAGCAGGGAGCACGCCGGCTGGTCAACATCCTCGGACGCATACCGGGGCGCGATCGAAATCAGACCGTGGTGCTGGCCGCGCATTACGACGTCGTCCCGGGAGCACCGGGTGCGATCGATGACGGCGGGGCGATCGCGGCAATCCTCGAGGCGGTCCGGGCGCTGTCCGCAGGCCCACCGCCCAGTCATGACATTCTGATCGCGATCTACGATGGCGAAGAGGAAGGGCTGGTCGGCTCGAAGGCGCACCTGGCGTCGATGACCCAGTCCAAGCGAGCCCAGATCCGAGCGGCGATGGCGGTCGAGCTGGTCGGCTGGACCGAGGACAAGCTGGTGGTCCACACCATTCCGTACGGGTTTGCCTGGGACGCCCAGGGAATCGCGCCCGAGTGGCTGCCGGCGGCCGTCCGGCGCTCCGCAGCTCTGGCCGGCGTGCCGGTGGGGCTAGGCGATCCGTACATCTCACCCTGGTATCAGGGGACGGTTCGACTGATGGGCGTCAAAACCGGCAGCGATGCGGGCGCATTCCTCGAGGCGGGCATTCCATCCTGCATGCTGACAGGTTCGGCGCTGACCAACTTCTACTCGGGTTACCACACCCACGAGGACGGCATGGCGCAGGTCTCGTCCGAGCAGCTGGACCGAGCTGCCCTGGCAATCAGCGGCGCCGCCCTCGGCATGACCGAGACACCCACGGCGCAGGCGACCGCTCAACTCGGTGGGACCTACCTGATGCTGGGCAACCGGACCCTGCACCGACCCGCGCTTACCATCGTCGGCCTGCTCGCCGCCCTGAGCGTCCTGCTGGCGGCAATCGGTTTCGGTCGGCCCGTGGCGTCGACGCTGCTCTTGCTGCTGGCCGTCGTGCTGGCCGGTCTGGCCATCGTCGGTGGTGTCGCGGGGCTGGTCGTCGGCGCACCGCTCGGCGTGGCGGTCGCGCTCGCCACCTGTCTGGTGCGACGC
The DNA here is from genome assembly GCA_964486115.1 of uncultured Planctomycetota bacterium. GTDB lineage: Bacteria > Planctomycetota > JACQVV01 > JACQVV01 > CAZANL01 > CAZANL01. The sequence continues at coordinate 1,759 of CAZANL010000091.1, read as the reverse complement.
GTACGCTGGGTGCTGTACCCGGGATTCGCCTCGCTGTTCGCTCAGGTCGCATTGCTGGTCTCGGCCATTCTCTCCTTCGGCTTTCGGATGCGGGGGAGTCAGGTGGAGTGGGCGCTCAGCCTGGCCCTGCTGCTGTTCGGTCCGGCGGCAGCCGTGGCTGCGGCCGATCGCAGACCGCAAGACAACGATTCCCCGCCAGACAATGCCTCAGCCGGGAGCCACGCATGAACACTCCCGGCTCGGGCGTCTACCAGAACTCGGCTCCACGAACTCGGCCACCGTGACAAGTGAGCAAAAGTGGGTTTTCCCTTCATCGGGACCATGTGATACGCTCCCCACAGATGCGCACACCACTGATCTGCATCCTCGCCGGCAGCTTGCTGACGAGTTGCCTCAACCCCGACCAGCTGCTCAAGAGAGTTGTCTCGCGAGAGCCGATCCCGACCGAGTTACGCCTGCTCGCAGGAGACGTCAACCAGCTCGAGCGATATGTCTACGCGCACGGTTTCGGCGTGGCGCCCCGAGGCACCCCACTGGACGATCGCCACGGCGCCATGCTCGCCCGCCGCGCAGCCGACGCCAACGCTGAAGCCAACCTGATCGAGCGACTACGGGGCTTGTCCGTGCGCCCCGACCTGCTCCTGCGCCAACTGATCGAGCGCAACAATCTGCAGGGGGTCGAAGAGCGTCTCGCCGAGCGCAGCGAGATCATGAGCACCACACGGGAGGCGGACGGAATCCAGGTCAGTCTGGCGCGCATCAACTTGAGAGACTATCTGGCCGAACTGAAACGCTCTTCGGGGAAGCGAGGCGCGTTGAACTGCCGTTACGATCCGGTGAGCTACCTGAACTACACACGGGCCGAGAACCACCGCAGCTGGGACTCGTTGCGCGCCGCGGTGCTGAAGATGACCGGAGACAGGCCCAGGGCCGGCGTCGGAAGCACACCGCGTTGGCGAGTTCCGGGAACGGGTCAGCGAACCACACCGGCCAAGCAGGCCACCAGGGGCGATTGGCCCGGCTGGGTCGGCGTCCCATGGTTCCTTGGCCCATTCCAGCCGCCCAGCTCCAAGAAAAAACAACCCGACAATCCACCGCCCAGACAGGACGCCCCCGTCAACCAAGGCGTTGGGGATGCGATGCAGTTCAAGAGCTGGCCGGTCAAGGGGCTGCGCTGGCGCAAGGCCCCTCACGTGTTACAGGCCACGCGGTTTCTCGTGCCGGCCCGACCTGACAAGTCCGGGCCCGACAAGACCTCCACTCCGACAGACACTCAACGCCGCCTGACACCACTGGGCACCCGAGCCGAGCGCCTGATGCGAGCCATCGTTGAGTTACCCGCACCGCTCAGCAAGGGGCAGGTCCTGGTCGAGACCCTGCCCAAGGGGAGCTTTCCGACTGGCTCGATCTGGGTCAACGTGCCAGCCAGCAAGAGCGCCCGCGCGACCCTGGTCGGAAACCAGCTGAACGTCTCCGCCGAGGGCACCACCTGTGTCGTGTACGAACTGCGCGGCAGGGAACTGACCAGTGAGAAGCTGACGGGACAGGTCACGAGCAACACCGGGCGCCCGCTCTACCAGATCGCGTTCGCCTCGGGCACCCCACCCCCTCCCCCGACACTGGATCGGGCGTCCCCCCGTTTCCTTATCTCGAGCCCCTCGAACAACCAGCTGGTAGGCCGCGCTGTCGAGTCGCTGGTCGTGTCAGGCACCATCGCCGACCGCAGCGGCATCCGCGACTTTCAGGCCGGTGGGACACT
>CAZANL010000090.1:0-11309 GCA_964486115.1 uncultured Planctomycetota bacterium | reverse complement strand
CTGGTCCAGCTGCTCCTCCATCTTGGAGGTGAACTCACTGTCCACGATGCTGGGAAAACTGCCGACGAGCAGGTCCGTGACCAGAATGCCCAGGTCGGTGGCGTAAAAGCGGCGCTTGGTCAACTCGACATAGCCACGATCCTGAATGGTCGTGATGATCGGAGCGTAGGTCGACGGACGGCCGATCCCCTCCTTTTCCAGCGTCTTGACCAGGGTGGCCTCGGTGAACCTCGGCGACGGCTGGGTGAAGTGCTGGGTCGGAGAAATCTCGCGACAATCCAGGACGTCCGCCTCCTCGATAGCCGGCAACTCCTGCTCGTCCTTCTTGATGTTGATCCCGGAGATCCGTGCATGCCCATCGAACACCAGCTGCTTGCCCCGCAAGCGGAACAGGCAGCCGTCACCCAGGATGTCGAGCGTGGTCACGACATACTCTGCGGGGGTCATCTGGCTCGCTATGAAGCGCTCCCAGATCAACGTGTAGAGACGATGCTGGTCCTTGGTCAGATACTCCTTGATCTTGTCCGGCTCACGCAGCACGGAGGTGGGACGAATCGCCTCGTGCGCCTCCTGGGCCGACTTGCGTGACGCATACTGGTTGGGCTTTTCGGGCAGATACTTCTCCCCGAACGAGTCCTGGACGAACTGGCGGCACTCTTTGAGCGCCTCGCCCGCAATGCGGAAGGAGTCGGTACGCATGTAGGTGATCAGTCCCACCGAACCCTCGGGACCGACGTCTATTCCCTCGTACAGCTGCTGGGCGATCATCATCGTCTTCTTCGCCGAGAAGTGCAGCTTCGTCGAGGCCTGCTGCTGGAGCAAGCTGGTCGTCAGCGGCGAGGAGGCCTTCTCACTCTTCTCCCGGGACTTGATCGCGTCGACCGAGAACGTGGCCGCCTCGAGCCGCTTGACGATTGCCATCGCCTGCTCTTCGTTCGCCGGTCGGACCTCCTTGCCATCCACCTTGGAGAGCTCCGAGCTGAACACCAGATCCGCAACGCCCGGCTTGGCGAACTCGGCAGCGATCTTCCAGTACTCCTCGGCGACGAAGGCTCGGATCTCCTTCTCCCGCTCGGCGATGAGCCGGACGGCGACAGACTGCACTCGACCGGCCGAGAGGCCCATCGCGACCTTCTTCCAGAGAAGAGGGCTGATCTTGTAGCCCACGATGCGATCGAGCAGCCGGCGTGCCTGCTGGGCCCAGACCTTGTCCATCGAGACCTTGACCGGGTTCTCGAATGCCCGCTCGATAGCCTGGCGCGTGATCTCGTTGAAAACCACTCGATAGACCTTCTCCTCGGGCAGCTGAAGAGCCTGAATCAGATGCCACGCGATCGCTTCCCCCTCGCGATCCTGGTCGGGCGCCAGATAAATCCTATCAGCTGTCTTGACGCTCTCCTGCAACTCCTTGAGCGTCTTGTTCCTGCTCTCGATGACGTGGTACTCCGGCTCGAAATCGTTGTCGACGTCGATGCCGAGTGTGCTCTTGGGGAGGTCCCTGACATGCCCCATCGAAGCCCGCACAATGTATTTCTTGCCCAGGAACTTGTTGATCGTACGGGCTTTTGCGGGGGACTCGACGATCACCACGGATTTCGCTTTGGTCATTCCTACCTCTGTGTAGCGCGTAGAGCGTTGCAACCTTGTTCGTTTGACTGAGAAGCGAAAGGTCTGAGACCTGCCCCGCAGTTGGAAAGATCGCGGATAGTACCGAACGCCCCGACTCACGTCAATAACCACGCGAGTCCGTTCTCGGGAGCCGTTGACGGACTCCGGACCTGCAGATAAGATAGTAAGATCTTACATGAGCACGCGTTACGGGCCAAACTCACCCCCGTAGCTCAGCCGACTACATGACGACAGCCAACAGCACTCTTCCCGGCGGCCAGCTTTTTGGGCAGCTAGCGCTAGCCCAGAACCTGCTCACACAGACCCAGCTGGACACGGCGCTGTCTCGCCAGCAGAGGATCAACAGCACGGGGCAACAGACACTGCTAGGCGAGATCCTGGTCTCCACGGGTGTGATTACCAACGAACAGGTGACGCAGGTGATCACCCTCCAAAACAAACGCATCCTCAGCTGTCCCGAGTGCTTCGCCCTCTTCAATGTGGTCGAGTACGACCCGACCCGGCTATACCGCTGTCGACGGTGCCGGGAATACCTGGTGCAGGTCAAGCCTAGCCAGCCGACTGCCCAGAGCAATCAGGGGCAGATAGAGATCTTGGCCGGGGAGAACGAAGAGTCTGCACAGCTGCGCGGCCGCGCACTCCTGTGCATCGAGAGCGGCGCTCAGCAGGGGTCGATCTTCCGTCTGGCCGAGGGAGAGACGATCCGCGTCGGTCGGCAGGCCGACCTCGAGCTGACGCTGTCTGACCCAGGCGTGGCTCCCGTTCATGCCAAGTTTCGCAGCAGCGGGCTAGACGTCCTGCTGTTCGATTACAAGGAAGAAGGCGGCACGCAGGTCAACGGCCATCCAATCGACTTCATCACGCTGTTCGCCGGAGACACCGTGCAGATCGGAACCGTCGCGCTGCGGATCAAGTGCTGGGAAGAAGCCGACGATGAACCGCTCTCGCAGGACTCCATCACTGAAGTCCACTCCTCCTCGCAGCTGCGCAAGGACTCACTGTTCGGCCGGGAGCTGATCGAGTCCGGACTGGCCACTGTCGAACAGATCAACACGGTTCTGTTCGAACAAGACAGACGTCGTAAGGCCGGCCGAAAGGTCCGCATGGGTGAGTTGATGGTCGAGATGGGCTTTCTCTCAGAGGGCCAGGTGATGTGGGTCCTGCACAAGCAGGACAAACACGTCCTGGTCTGCCCCGAATGCAAGACCGCCTACAACATCACCAACCGCGACCTGGCCAAGAGCTTCAAGTGCTCTGACTGCGGCCTCAAGATCGAAGTTCCGGAGACCGAGGAGGAGCTGCAGGCGTTCCACGCCGTGTCGAAAACCCGTCGGAAGGCCGCGCCTGACAAGGCGCTCCAGGGGATCGAGATGCAACCCCCGGCCGAGCCGGACAGCAAGGCTGCCAGCCAAGGGCTGAGGGACGAAGATCCGCCATCGGCATCCCAGACCGCCATCTCGGCAACAGGCAATACAACGCGAATCGATATCGACAAGAGCTCCCTCCAGCCCACCAGCCCCTTTGCCGAATCCGGGCAGCTACTCGATGTGGACCCCGGCAACCTTTCTCCGCAAGACTCCGTACCGTCAGACAGTGTCGCGGCGATGCTGCCGACCAACGTCCTCCCCCCGCCCTACCTGGAACAGTTCGGCGAGCTGGCGCTGCAGTTGCGTTATGTCACCCGTGGCCAGCTCCATCGCACGCTGAAAATGCAGGCCGAGTTGCGGGAGGCAGGAAAGTACGCGCCCCCGGTCGGCGAGTTATTGGTCGAAAACCGCTACATCACTCCCGCCCAGCAACAAGAGATCCTCAAGCGACAAGGCAAGCGCACGTTCCCGATCGACATTCCCGGCTACCACTTGCTCAAGCAACTGGGCATGGGCTCCACCGGCGTCGTCTTTCGCGCCGTCAAGCTGAAGGGCCGCCGGCCTGTCGCGTTGAAGATCATCCGCCCGGAGCTCTGCGAAGACGAGCGGTTCATTCGCCGATTTTATCGCGAAGCCGAGACGGCGATGCGCCTGTCCCATCCGAATGTGGTGAGCGGAGTGGACGCCGGGAAACACGGTCGCCACCTCTACATGGCGATGGAGTTCGTCGAGGGCGAGACGGTTCTGGCGTACCTGGATCGCGAGGGACGCATGTCGGAACGGTATTCGACCGAAATCGGTTATCAGATCTCGCTCGCACTCGAGTACGCGGGGGCCCACAACCTGATCCACCGGGATGTCAAGCCCGACAACATCCTGCTGGCACGCGACGGCACCGCGAAGCTGATCGACCTCGGCCTGGCCAAGAAGATCAACGAACCCGAGCAAAGCGACAGCCAGATTGTCGGCACCCCCTGCTACATCAGCCCCGAGCAAGCCCAAGGTGAGGCGGTGGTCGACATTCGCAGCGACATCTACTCGCTGGGCACCAGCCTGTACCACATGGTGACCGGCGAGTTACCGTTCTATCACAAGTCTCCGATCGAAACGCTGCGGATGCAGGTCAAGAACACCGCCATTCCACCTCATGAGCGAACGGACGAGATCTCCCTCGACTACTCGCACCTCATCATGCGGATGATGGAGAAAGATCCCGCCCGACGCCATCAGACGTGGGCGGAAGTGACACACGAACTGGAGAGGCTGCTCGCGGCATGAGCCGCCAACCGACCAGACAGTCCTTCGCCGCGAAGGGTTCGACGCCCAGCGCTTCGGACAACCCAGCAGCCTGGCCGGAGTAACGGTCCAGTAGCTGGCCCAGAGCCTCCTCTTGCCGCTCTTCGGTCACGTCGCCACTCTAGCGATTCGGTCGTGCGGCGCGAAGCGCCAGTGACCAACCCACGCCTGACCGGCCCAGGTCCTGATCCGTCGGCCAAACGACTCCGGATAGGACCGGCGAGCGATCTTGCCACGCGCCGGTGTGCGATCCTGCAACACGAGCCCCCACAACCCCGGCCTGGAGGCCCGGCCTGGAATTTGCATCCAACCCGATCATGAACGACCGACATCTCTACCGACTGCTCAAGCTCCTCGCACTCCTCGGCGGCACGCCTCACGACAACGCCGCGCCTCTTGCCAGCGACCTCGGAATCGACCAGCGTCTGCTGTATCGCTACGGCAGGATACTGCAGAACGCCGACCTGGCCCAATTGCATCGGGAGCATCTTTGGTGCTCTCCGGATCAGCTACGCGCAGCCTGCTTGCTCGCATCCGAACCCTACTGACGACTACTGGATGCCGAGTTGCTTTTTGATCTCGGCGTCGAGTAACGCAGAGTGCGTGGAGGTCGCCCCTCCAAGCTGGTCCATCAACTCCTTGCGCAAGCTCCGCATGTCGGAGAGTGCCAGCTTGACCTCGGGATCAATCGTTTCTCCGTACAGCTGCACGACCCGCAGCTGATGACCCTCGGCCCAGCTGACCACCGCTGCGGCCTTGGGGTCGGTGCCCGAATCCTTCCAGGCCGACATTTTCGATTTGAGCTCCTTGTAGAGCGCAATCGCACGGCTACGGGCATCCCGCTTGACCGGCTCCGACTTCGACTTCCGCTCGGCCGCTTTCTGCCACTCGGCGTGCGAGACCTTGCGCACTATCCCGCGCAGGTGGTCGTAGACAAACGCCTCGCGTATCCGCTTGCCGCCGGACAGCTTGAAATCGATCTCGATCGCATCGGCCCCGCACGACGGTACAGCCAAGAAGCCCGGCTGCGGCCAGTCCTCCGCCTTGAAATCTCTCCAGACCGTCAGGTTGACCTCGGTCCGGCCGTCCCGGACCTGTCCCTCGCGGTAGTCCAGACGCTTGTAGGAGAAGTACGTGATCTTCAGTCTGCCGACCGGACTGATCACCGCCTCGCCATCCTTTTCCAGCATGAAGCGCAGGATCTTGAGCCGGATGCTGGAGGCCTGCCTGAACGTAAACGCCCAGCCGCCCTTGCGGAAATCGTCGATGTACACCGGGTAGGTCTTCATCGTGCGCAGCCGGGTGTTCTCCTGCAGAAAAGCGGCGCTGTCGATCGCCTGCGGCTTGTCCACAGTGTGGCGGTACGCTCGAGCCCGGGCGTCGGAGAGCGGCGTGAACTTGGCAGTTTGGGTTACCGGTACAGCCCGCACACCCCCAGTCGCGGTTCGCTCGATCTTGCGCTTGGTGACGTGGAGCGGTCTCTCCTGAGCCGTGATCGTCAGATCGTAGCCTGCCGGCATCTCCCGCTCGAACAACCCGATCAGCGCCTCCTTGAGTTGCTCGTCCTGCTGGACCTCGAGTTCACCAATCGCCTTCTTGCGCTTTAGAAAACGGGCCAGCTCGAGCTGCGCCCGCATCGCGTCACGTCGGTAAGGATCGACCCGAAGCGCTCGTTGATAGGCCTTGAACGCCTCGCTGTAGCGCTTCATCGTTAAATAGGCCAACCCCAGGTTGTAGTGGATCGTGCCGTTGCCCGGGTTCTTGAGGATCATCTTACGCAGGATCCCTATCGTGCGACTGCCCCGCTTCAAATAGAGCCAGCCCAACGCCATTCGCATCCGCGCCAGGTCGAAGTCGGGAAAAAGCTCGAGCGCTCGCTGGTAACCGTCGATGGCGGGCCGGTACTGCCGCGCCCGCAGCAACTGGTTGGCGTGATTGTACTGCTCGACCGCACTGCGGAAAGCACTCTTGTACTCGTTCGGGCTGACCCACTTGTCACCGAGGCGCACCAAGCCCTGCGCCCTCTTTTCGCTCGCCTGCTGGCCGGCAATCAGCTGGGCCGCCCTGGCCTGACTGACCCACTGGCCGCCCACCTTGACCTGTCCGAGAAGCTGACGGGCACCCGCATGCTCCGAGTCCAATTCGATCGCCTTGCGAGCCGCCTGTCGTACCCACCGATCCAGTTTCTCGGACTGGCACCATGCGGCCAGCCGATGCCATCCGTCGGCGTCCTGAGGCTCGATCTGACGCTTCTTCTCCTCGTACTTGTCGACGTCCGATTTCTTGCGAACGATCCTGAGCACGTTGTCCTTCTTGATCGTGACCAACCCGAAGGACATCTTCACCATCCAGTAGTCGCCCATGTCGGTCAGCTGACCAACCAGCTTGCGGCCGTCACGGGTGAACAACTCGTCAGCCTGGGCGGCCACCGGCAGCCAGAGTAACCCTGCACAGATCAGCACCAGCAACGTTCGGAGCATCACGTTTCCTTCCTTGAGCATTGTACGAGTGGCTGCATCAGGATCGAACGCTCAACGCTGCTCCAGTCGCTTGATGCGCAGGTGCAGGTGAACGATGTAGGCCGCCAGCATCAGCCAGACCAAGGTGTAGGCCAGGTAGAAATACTTTTCATTCCCCATCGAGAGCTCCCATCGCCTCTTGCAGGGCCCGCTGATCCTGATCCGCCTCGATCCGCGCGATGCGAAAACGCATCGACGTCAGGCCGATCCACAGCAGCGTGAAGCAGAGCAGAGTGAAGTAAAGCGTCAGACGCATCTTCGGCGACAGACCAATATCCCGCGGGTGCAGCTGGGCTTCCGAGCGCACCATTCGCACCGAATAGTAGACCAGCGGGACGTTGATGCTGGCCAGTATCGAATAGACGGCGCAGATCGGCGCACGCCGACTGCTGCCTGCCAGCGCACCGCGCAACACGAGAAATGCGGCGTAGGTGAACCACATGATGGTGAAGGAGAGCAACCGCGGCTCCGCGTTCCAGTAGCGGCCCCAAACCGGCTTGGCCCAGATCGGCCCGGTGAAAACCACCAGCGTGCAGAACAACATCGCCACCTCGACCGATGCGTGGTTCAGCAGATCCCAGTGGTCCTTACGAGAGCGCAGATAGCCGATACCGCCAACCAGCGCGAGCAAGAATCCATGGAATGCAGTCCAGGCGCTCGACACATGGAAATAAAAGATCTTCTGAGCTATGCCTCCGGCCTCTTTCTGTCCCGGAGGCACCCAGAGCACGATCACCGCGATCGCCCCCAGCATGCCGACCAGGCCGAGCCCGATGACCAGGCTGTCCCAGTGTCTTTTCATCAGTCCTCCCCCAACACGAACTCGAACAGAGCCGTCGCCGCAGCCAGGAAGACCATGTCGAACGACGCCACGACAACCAACCAGCGCCAGACCCGCGTGAGCGGGTCGCCGAGCAGCAAGTCACCGGTCGCCCTGACCGCGGCCAGCAGCAGCGGCATTGCAACCGGCAGCAGCAGCAATGGCAGCAGGAACTCGCGTGACTTCAGGCCGGTCGTCATCGCACTGAAAAGCGTGCCCACCGCGGCAATTCCGATCGTACCCAGCAGCAACAGCAGGATCAACGCCGGAACACCCGGCCCCAGACCGTAGCCATAGAGCAGAAAGAAAACCGGCACCGCGACAGCCTCGAGCAATAACAACTGCGCCAGGAGCGCCGTGAACTTGCCCAGAAACAACGCCGCCGGGTCGATCGGGGCCACCATCAGTGCCGAGAGGCACCCCTGCTCCGTCTCGACGCCAAACACACGACTCACTCCGATGACCGAAGCGAACAGGATCGTAACCCACAGCACCGCCGGCGCAAAGACCCGCTGCTCGGTGTGCCCCGAGGGCAGGGCCAGGCTGAAGACGAACAGTACGAGTAGTGCGAACAGCAGCATCGTCGTCAGCGCCGTGCGAGTGCGTAATTCGATCAGCAGATCCTTGCGCAGCACACGCAGCAACGTGGAGAACAACCCAGGGGGCCTCAAGCCACCACCTCCCGATACCGGGCACGCAGCCCCTCCCCGTCCAGGCCGTCCAGCAGGATCTCCGCGACCAACCGCCCATTCCGCAGCACCAGCATCCCCCCGGCGATTCCGACCAGCCGCTCGAAGTCGTGGCTAGCCACCATCAGGGTCCGTTCGCCCCGCCCGAGCCACTCGCGCAGCAAGCTCTGCGCCACGCCTACACCTGCTTCGTCCAACCCGGTGAACGGCTCGTCCAGCAACAGTACCTCGGGGTCCGACAGCAGCGCCCGGGCGAGCGAGAGGCGCTGCCGCATACCCCGAGAATAAGCGGCGACGCGGAGGTCGGCCTGGTCTGCCAACCCCACCCGCTCGAGCAACTCGTCAGCAACCGCCACCCCGTAGAGCCCACCGAAGAAACGCAAGTTCTCGGCTCCAGTCAGATCCTGGTAGAGGAAGCTGCGATGATCCAGGTAGCCCAGCAGACAACGATAGTCTTGATCCAGTGATCGACCCGCGACCCTGACGGATCCCGAGGAGGGCCGGATCAGGCCGGCAACCAGTCGCAGCAGGGTCGACTTGCCGGCGCCATTGGGACCCGCCAGGATCAGCCGCTCACCCCGTGCGACAGATCGTGTCAGCTGGATCAATGCCGGAGTGCGCCCGTACGACTTGGTCAGTCCGTCGAGCTCCATCCAGCCAGCCGAGGCCTCAGCGCTCAAGCAGCTCCCTGAGCTCCTTCTGCCGCGCCTCGAAGTACTCGGCACTGACCTGATCGGCAGCGCGCGCCTCCTCGAGAGCGGTGAGCTGGGCCAGCAAATACTGAGTGGTCTTTTCGTCCCGGCGCTGTTCCGAACGCTGCGCCAGGGTCAGCCCACCGATCAGGCAGGCAAATCCGCCGAGAATCAGCAGAACCAGCAGGACATAAAGCTTCTCGATCGGGTTGTCCACCTCGATGTGGGTCAGGGTGATCGAGATCTGGTGGCCCTTCGGCAGATCCTCCCCACGGAATTGGATCCAGGTTCGGCCATTGCCGTCCACCACACCCCGTTCGGTCGCCACGCCTTCGGCGACGACCCTGTAGCGCCCCTCCGGACAGACCCCGAGGAAGCTGCTGCCACGTTGCGCCAGCCGGCGCACCAAACGGATCCGTTTGCCGTCCCCTTGCAGCGTGTAGACAAAACGGAACTCCGTCGGCTCGGTGATCGGTTCGACCGGGGTCAAGTGCTGGCCATCCCGCTTGAGCGTCTCGGCAAACCTCAGCGAGCTGGCCCCCGCCGGGACACTGAAGCGCAGCCCGTCCAGCCGGGCGTTCTTGGCCGGGCGGATCGTGATCGCTTCACTCACCAGCAGCTGCTGAAAGGCATCCTGTCGCAGCTCGATGTAGTACTCGGTGTCATAGACGTCCTGGGCCATGACCGCCAGGGGCAGTGCGACCAGAGCCAGCGCCCAGCAAACTCCGCGCATCAGCCAGTCACCTGCTCGTATTCGTCCAGACGACGCATCCAGATCGCGGCCTCCCGCATGTAATGCCCCCGCAGCTTGTCGTAGTCGGCCCGGGACAGCTTGTCCAGCTCCCGTTCGCTCTCCAGGTCTCGCAGCGCCTGGAGCGCCGCGCTTCGACGCTGACGCAGTTGCCGCAGATCGAGCGGATCGTAGTCTGCCTCCGGCTCACCCCAGCCTTTCAGGGACGCCTGGAGCATCGGCTGAAAAATGTAGGCCCCAACCGCCAGGAACACCAGAATCAAGAGAGTAGGACTCATGCCGAAATCCGCAGATCCTCTCTGGCAATCGACAGGGTGCGGCCCACCTGGCGCCTCGGTCTCCCCGGCCAGGCGGCGAACAGCCCCCCCGCAAGCATCACCAGAACACCAAGCCAGGCCAGGCTGATCCAGGGGTTGTAGAACGCGAGAAACGTCGCCCCACCATCCGCGCGGCCGACCGTCACCAGATAGAGATCTCCCTTGATCATCGACAGCAGCGCGACCTCACTGGTGTTCTGATCGGAAGCGGGGAAAAAACGGTTCTCGGGCTTGAGCGTGGCCACGCGCCGACCATCCCGGGTCACCTCGACCAAATCCTGGACGGCACGATAATTGGGGCGCTTGATCGCCAGCGCCTCCTGATACGTCAAGCGGTAGCTGCCGACGTCCATCGACTGCCCCGGAGTCAGGGTCTGCTCCACCCGGACGCCGAAGACCGTGAAAGTGATCACCCCCGCGAAGAACAGGACCAGTCCCAGGTGAACCGTGTAACCGCCGTAGCGTCGGCGGTTGGTGAACCCCAGGCGCAATACCGCGATCGGCCAGGCAATCCCCTTGCGGCCAACCGATACCCGGACCCCCCTGTAAATCTCCAGCGCCAGACAGCCCAGGACGAAGCCGAAGACGGCAAAGCAGGCGATCGTACCCCATGCCAGCAGCACCTCGCTCTGCAGCCAGCGAAAGAAATCCATTCCTGGCGCCAGCCGTTTGGGCATCAAGGTCAGCTCAGATTGCCCGAACAGCATGTAGCAGTACGTCGCCAATCCACACGCCAGGCCGATCAGCGCCGGCCCGCAGAAGTTCCGCAGCAAATTTGTCGAAGACGCCTTGCGCCAGGCAACCAATGGCCCATAGCCTGTGAGAAAGATCAGCAGCAGGAACTGCGGAAAGCATAGTACGTTGAAGTAGGCCGGCCCGACCGAGCGCTTGACTCCGCTCAGGTATTCCGTGATCGACGGTAGCATCGTGCCGATCAAGATCGTGATCATCAACGTCACCAGCGACACATTGGCCGCCAGGAAAGCGAACTCCCGCGAGAAAAAGGACTCCAGGCGGTTCTCGCTTTTCAGATCTTGCAAGCGAGTCATGATCCAGGCCCCACACCACACCACGATGACCGACATGAAAATGATGAAGGCCGTGGAGACCTCCCTGTTCAGGGCAAACGTGTGCACGGACTGCAGCACACCACTGCGGGTCAGGAACGTGCCGAAGATCGTCAACAAGAACGTGAGCATGATCAGCATCATTTTCCAGACCTTCAGCAT
>CAZANL010000089.1:0-11313 GCA_964486115.1 uncultured Planctomycetota bacterium | reverse complement strand
TCCGGACGATCGTCTGACCTCCGAGCTGGTGGTGACTGCGCCCCGGGGACTTCAGGTGGTCTCGAATGGCCGGCTCGTCTCCCAGGAGGGCCGGGTCTGGCATTGGCGACAAGAGCGCCCCCATGTCAGCTACCTGATCACGCTGGTCGTCGGGCGCTTCGAGCAGATCGAGGAGAAGGCGGAGGGGGTCCGGGTCCGCAGCTTGTTCCCGCGGGGGCGTGCGGCTGAAGCCCGCAACGCGTTCGGGCTGACGGGCAAGATGCTCTCGTTTTTCAGCAAGCGGTTGGGTACGTACCCCTGGCCCCATTATGACCAGATAGTGGTGCATGATTTTCTCTATGGCGGAATGGAGAATACGGGGGCTACCACGCTCAACGCCCGCGCACTGCACGATGATCGTGGCAAGCTGGACTACTCGGCAGACGAACTGGTCTCGCATGAACTGGCTCACCAGTGGTTCGGTAATCTGGTGACGTGTCGGACGTTCGCCCACATCTGGCTCAACGAGGGGTTCGCGACATACATGTCCGAGCTGTGGCGAGCCAAGCACCTGGGTCGAGAGGCGTTTCTGGTGTCGCGCCGAGCGAGCTTGCGTGGAGTGATTTCCGGGTCTCGCACCTCGAAGAAGTTTCGGTTCAAGCGTGGGAAGCCTGCGGGGTTGACGGGGGGGGCGGCCTACAGCCGCGGCGCCGCGATCCTGCATGCGCTGCGCGAGAGGATGGGAGATGCCCGCTTCTTCCGGGGGGTCAGGGACTATCTGTCTGCTCAGGCAGACAAGTCGGTCGACACAGAGACGTTTCGCAAAGCAATGGAGGGTTCGAGTGGTCTGGACCTGAAGCGTTTCTTCGACGATTGGGTCTACCGCCCGGGTGTGCCCAAGCTGCGTTTGTTCTGGAATTACAGCGCGGAGCGCAAGGCTCTGCTGGTCGGGGTGACACAGCTGCAGCGGCACCGCATCTATCAGCTGAGACTGCCGGTGCTGTTGATGACACGGTCGGGGCCTCTGGCCCGGACCATCGAGGTCACGGGCCAGGACCAGATGTTCACTTTCTCTACCGACGCGTCGGTGACCGATCTGGTAGTCGACCCATGGAGCAGTCTCCCGGTTGCCGTGGAGAAGAATCGGAGTGCGGCCGAGTGGATCCGGCTGGCACGGGAGAAGTCGCTTTATCTGGTCCGGTTGGAGGCGGTCGAGCAGCTGGCGAAACACCAGGCGGAGGGTCGCCCGGTGCTTGTTCAGGCGTTGGCGCATGATCCGCTGTGGCAGATTCGGCGAGCAGCCGCCAAGTCCCTGGGCCGGGTGGGGGGGGAGGCGGCGATCACTGCTCTGATTGCTGCTCTGTCCGACAGGAACGCGCGCGTTCGCCGTGCCGCCGTGGAGTCGCTGGGTCGGCTCAAGGCAACCCGCGCCGCGGGGGTGTTGCAGCAGCGGCTGACGGGAGACCCAAGCTACTGGGTTCAGGCCGCGGCCGCGCACGCATTGCTTGGAGTGCAGACGAAGGGGCTCTACGAGAGGTTGGCGGCGCTGCTGCCCCAGACCTCTTACCGGAGCCATCTTCGCAGCGGGCTGTTGGGTGCCCTCGGCTCACTAGGCAACGCAAAGGCAATTCCGCTGGCGGCACGTTATGCTGCCTGCAAGACCCCCAACGATCGCGCCACCCGAACTGCGGCGTTGGGCTGTCTGAACAAGCTCCGCAAGGGGCGCCCGGCGGTCGAGCGTCTGTTGATCGGCTACCTGGCCGACCCGGACTATCGCATTCGTCGCCAGGTACTGGGGTTCGTGGATCGGGGCAAGATTCGCTCCGCCTCTTCGGCGCTGGCCCAGATGGCCCAGAAGGAGGTGCGGGTGCGGCTGCGCAAGCGGGCTGCGGAGGTACTGCAGAAGCTGACCCGGAATACTGAGAAGGGTAAATGAGGTGCGACCGATGATCAGAACCATGCTTTCACTGCTGCTCGTCACACTGGTTGCTGGCCGGCTGTCGGCTCAGGAGAGTTTCATTGCGCAGCAGGCCCTGGAGGGGGCGGCGGAATTCGACAAGGCATACGCCAAGCTGGGGCGGGTCAATGGCGAGCTGGAGCAGGTGACCCAGCGGTATCGGATCGCTGAGCGTAAAAAGGATCAGCAGGCGATTGTCAAGCTGGGTGGGGTCTACCGCAAGAAGCTGGCGATCTTCCAGGCGATGCGGCAGCTCGTGCAGCAGAAGCTCAAGGCGACGATCGACAAGCTGGATGCGGCGATTCACGCGGACAAGAAGAATGTCAAGTTGTACGCTGCGCGGGCTCGGATGGCTGGCTTTCGTGGGCGGGGCGAAGTGGCGATCGACATGCTGAGCAAGGGCCTCGCGCTGGCGGCGAACGACCACGTGCTGCGGTTGGAGCGAGCCCGATACTATTTCGATCTGATGCGCTGGACCCAGGCGCTGAAGGATCTGGACGTTTGCATCGAGGGCGGCCATCGACAGGAACTCTGCGAGCAGTACAGGGGGCAAGTGTTGTTCTACTCGCAGAAGTTCTCCGAGGCGCTGCCGATCTTCACCAAGCTCAAGGTCAGCAAGAACAAACAGATTGCCCGAGTCGCCAGCAACTTCCACAAGCTGTCGACCGATTATGTCGGGCTACAGCTGGCCGAGCAGCAACTGATCCAGCAGGAGACGGCGCGCAATGACCAGCCACGGGTCAAGCTGGTGACCACGAAAGGGGAGTTGTTGATCGAACTTTTCGAGGATTGCGCCCCCAACACGGTGGCCAACTTCATCAACCTGGTCGAGAAGAAGTTCTACGACGGAACACTGTTTCACCGCTGGGAGCCCAACTTCATGATCCAGGGGGGTGATCCCCGGTCGAAGGACCCGTCTGCCAGGCCGGAGATGCTGGGGCAGGGTGGGCCGGGGTACGCGATCCCGGACGAGCAGGGTCCCAAGGCTCGCATGCTGTTCAGTGGCTACTTGGCGATGGCCAAGCGAGGCAACAAGCCCAACACGGCCGGCAGCCAGTTTTTCGTGACGCATGTGCCGGCCGGCTGGCTCAATGGCCGCCACACGGTCTTTGGGCGTGTGATCACGGGACTTTCGATCGTCCGCGAACTCCGGCGAGGTGACAAGATCGTCAAGATCGAAGTGCTGCGCAAGCGTGACCATCCATACGAACCGAAGAAGAGTAACTGAGGCTCGGGGTTGTGTGTGTGTGGCGATGCGGCTCGAGGCCTTACTTCCAGAGCCGTAGAACGCTGAGGATGTCGGCGTAGTCGTCCGTCCAGGCGCGCATGCCGCTGCGCCGCACCTTGCTCCAGTGTCTCAGGTGGCCCAGGTCCACCTCCTCGCGAGCGAGGACGATCCAGTGGCTCGGTGATTTTCCGGCCCGCCGCGCAGCGTCGCTGATCCTGGCCTCGCGCCAGCTCCGTGCGGACAGTTTGAGATCGTCGGCCAGCGCGCCGAGCAGCGGTTCCAGATCGAGGAAGCGGCTGGAGATGTTGATCAGCAGCACACCGATTGGCGTCAGTCGGCTCAGATAGAGGCGAAACGCCTCGCGGGTCGCCAGGTGAACGGGCACTGCGTCGGAGTTGAAGGTATCGATGACGATCAGGTCATAGGTGCCGGGTGGTGTGCGGGACAGGGAGAGTCGCGCGTCTCCGGCGAGGATCCGGTAGGGGGCTCGTGCGTCGGCCAGGTAGTGAAACAGAGTCGTGTCCTGAGCCAGACGAGTCACCACTGGGTCGAGTTCGTAGAAGTCCCAGTGCTGCCCGGGCTGGCCGTAGGCGGCGAGCGAGCCGATGCCGAGTCCCAGCACCGCCACGCGAGACAGGTCCAGTTCACGGATCGCCGCACCCGCCGGCCCGGTGGGGTGATAGTAGGACAGAGGAGTTCGGCGACGGACCGGGTGGGTACTCTGCTGCCCGTGCAGCGTTGCGCCGTGGAGCAGCTTGATCAGGCCGTTCTCGGAATCGCTGAGGATGCGGTGGACCCCGAAAAAGCTGCGCTCCCGGTGGGTCAGGTGGGCCATCTGTCCCGGGTGGAACTGGCCGACGAGCAGCATCAGGGACAGGCTGGTGAGCAGGGACAATTTACCGAAATCGAACCGGCGACCGACGACTGCCACGAGCACCAGCATCAGCCCGTAACCGGGGAGGTTGGGCGCCAGGAAACGTGGTCTGAACCCGATCAGCAGGATACCGCCGAGCAGGCCGATGGAGACCAGCTGGACGACACGAGCGGCGCGGTCCTCGGTCTGGCTGAGCAGCAGGCCCGCCAGCAATAGCATCATCGGGTACTCCAGCACCGTCTGGAATATCATCGGCGCCAGCAGGGCGTTGAGCGCCCCGCCCGCCAATCCACCCAACGAAATCCAGAAGAAGTAACTGGTCAGCTGCTCGGCGTCCGGACGCTGCAAGGCGAGTCGGCGATGTAGCACACAAGCAATCATTCCGAACCCGACCAGGTGGACCGATATCAGCAGCCAGGTTGGGTGGAGCAGTCCGAGGTGCTGGGTCACGATCATTCCCGCGATCCATGGCGGCAGCAAGCGTTCTAGCAGCATGTAGGGCAGCCGGGTACCCCGCCGGGAGAAGGCTGCCACGAAGCTAAGCAGGTAGAGCGCCAGCGGCAGACACCAAAGCAGTGGGACGGAGGCGATGTCACTGGTGATCACGGTTGTTGTCCCGTGCAGCAGGCTGGCTGGCACGAGCGACAGGAGCATCCATTGCCAGGGCCGGATTCCGGAGGGGGATTGTTTCGCCGGGGGGGCTACGCTCCGCTTCCAGGTGGGGACCGCGCAGCAGAGGGTGAGGATCAGCAGCATGGCATAGCCGATGCTCCAGAGCCGGGCCTGGGCGTTCAGTGGCAGGGCTGGCTCGAGGAGCAGCGGGTAAGCCGCCAGAGCGATCAGGCTGCCCAGATTGCTCGCGGCGTAAAGGAAGTACGGGTCGCTGTCTCGCTGGGCGTACCAGCGCTGAAGCAACGGGGCACTGGTCGAGACGAACAGGAAGGGCAGTCCGACCGAGGTGGTCAGCAGTCCGATCAGCCAGAGTGTCATGAGCCCATCGGCTGGTGGTTCCGAGCCCGGGGGGACCGCGATGGGCAGGACCATCCAGGGTAACAGCAGCACAGCCAGGTGGAGTACCGTGTGGCGGCGCGTCCCGACCCACCGGCCGGCCAGGTGAACGTATCCGTAGCCAACCATCAAAGTGGCCTGGAAGAACAACAGGCAGGTGGTCCAGACGGCCGGTGAGCCGCCGAGTCGCGGGAGGATCATCCGGGCGAACAGCAGCTGCACCCAAAACAGCAGAAACGCTGCCAGCAGGAGTGTTAGCGCGTAGAGTCGCACGGCGCATCCAGCCCCGGCGCGTAGCGCGTGATTTTCAGCAGCACCGGCAGGAAGAACAAGTCGCCCAGCAGCGCGGCGATCGAGATGATTATCCCTAGTGTGCCAAGGGTGTGGGCCGTCTTGAACTCGGAGACAAACAGCACGCCGAAGCCGAGCACCAGCAGCAGAGAGGTGTAGATCATCGGTCGTCCGGTGTGGACGACGGTGCCGGTCAGCGCTTGCTCCTGGCTGATGCCGCCTTGCTTGAGATGCTCCAGATACCGCACCAGAAAGTGGATCGTGTCGTCGACTGCGATTCCGTACCCGATGGCGAAGATGATGGCGATCGAGAAGTTCAGGTGGAGACCGAAGAAGGGCATCATTCCCATCGAAAACAGCACCGGTATCGAATTCGGTAGCATCGACAGCAGCCCGATCCAGAGGGAACGGAACAGCACCACGAAGGTGGCCGACACCATCAGCAGGACGAAGACGAGGCTGGTGAGGATGTCGGTGGTGAGCCTGTCGATCGAGTGACTGACGTGGATGCCCGAGCCGGTAATGACCAGTCGCATGTCCTTGTCCAGACCGGTCTCTTTGAAGATCTGGCGAATCCGGGCCTCGCGGGCGTGCATCTGCTCGTCACTGCTGTCGCCGAACAGCAGGGTGACTCTGGCGCTCTGGAATCCCTTGTCCAGGTAGCGACTGAACAGGTAGGGCTGATCGCCGGAGAGTACCTGGGTGCTCTCGAAGAGCTTCTTGACCAGCCCTGGTTGAGGGGGAATTCGACGTTCTGATTTCTGGATCTCGGGCAGCCAGTCCAGCATCTTCATCAGGTCGTTACGGCTCGGTTTGCCAAACAGCTTTAGCAGCTTGGGTCGCAGGTAGAGGCTCGATTGATTGAGGTCCAGAATGAAGCTGGCAGCTGAGAATGTGGTTCTGGGCGCTAGCTGTTTGTCGTCGGACAATCGGGACTCGAAGCGGGCCACCTTGTTCAGCTCGGCCGCGGTCGTGAAGGGTTGGTCGCTGTCGGACTTGCTGGTCAGGATCAACTCGACGGGCAGGATCCCTCCCATCTGCTTTTCGAAGTAGTTGTTCGAGATCTGCAGCCGGTTGTCGTCGTTGAGCATCGCCAGCCAGTTGCTGCGAAACGTGAGTCGAGTCAAGCCGACAATAGACAGCCCGATAACCGCCAGAGTGCCTAGCAGAACCAGGTAAGGCAGTCGGTTGTTGATCCAGGCTGGAACGTAGAAGATCGAAGAGGGCGCCTGGTGGACGACGCTCTCCCGATGGGCCCCGACCGTCTCTTTCCGGGTCGTGATTGCCAGGAACAGTGGAATGAACGTGACACAGACCGCAAAGGTCAACATCAGGGCCGGTGGCGTGAACAGCGCGAGCTGTCGAATGCTCCAGTTATCGATCACAATCAGGCTGAAGAAGCCGCAGGCGGTGGTGAATGTGGTCAAGAAGCAGGCCGACCCGACCGAGTCGAGTGCCGCCACGATCGCTTGATCACGATCGGGGAGCCGCTGTGCCTCCTCGTAATAGCGAGAGAGCAGGTGGATCGCATCGCTCGTGCCGACGACCAGCACCAGGATCGTGATGATATTGTTGGTGATGCCGATCGGGATCTCACAGACGGCCAGCAAGGCGGCGGCCCAGATCACCGAGGAGAAGACCGCAAAGACAGAAAAAACCACCCGCCAGGTTCGAAATAGAATCAGCAGAAGCGCGGTGCAGAGTGCCAGCATGATGGGCAGAAAGCGTTTCTGATCCGTCTTGACGTGCTCGATGTACTCCTTCTCGACCACGGGAATGCCGGTCAGGTGGGCCTCGATCTTTTGAGCGCGCATGCGCTCGACGAGCTCCCAGAGCCTGGGTATTAGAGTCCTGGAGGGGGACTGTTCCGGCTGCCGGGGAATTTTCTGAATCAGGAAGGCTGCGGTCTTGCCGTCACTCGAGAGCAGTAGCCCGCGATACATCTTGCTGCGTTGAACGAATCCTCTCAGCTGGGCGATCTCTTTTTCGGAGGCTGCTTGCGGGTTCGCCAGTAACGGTAGCTGGCCGCCGAGCGGCTGGGTCAAGCTGAAGACCGTGTTGATCCGCGGGAGGGCTTCGATCTCGGCGGTCCAGCTGGCGATCCGGGTCAGGTTTTGCCGGCTGAACGGATCCCCTAGTTTGGCTACCAGGTAGATCAGTGTGTCATCTTCTCCGAAGGTGCTGACAAAGTCGTCGTAGTCCTTCGCCAACTCTGAGTTCGAGCTGAAAAGAACGTGGGTCGAGAAGTTGAAGGTCGTTCCGGTCACTGCCACGTAGGTGACGCAGGCGGTGAGCAGTAGTAAGGCGGTCAGGTAGCGTTTCGGGCGAGCCAGCAGCACCAGGCCGAATCGCCCCATGGGACCGAGGGTGGGTTGTTTGTTCGGATAACTCACGGAGACCGACCCCATACCAGCAGATCGGGGGCGGTCAAGCAAAAGGTGGATGTCTGTTTTGGGCTCGTGTGGCGGTTATCTGGTCTCAGGGACCTGCGGGGGGGGCTCGATGCCCTTACCGGCGGCCCTGAAAAGGTCCCCGAAATCGGCTCGCGCAAACTGCCAGTCCAAACTTGGACGTTAGATAATGCCTGGGATTGAAGCTATAATGTTAGTGGTTGTTGGTCACAAGTATCGTGAGATCAAGGGCTTATCAGACGTGATCCAGACCTCGGCAACGCCTGAAGATAAATCGGCGGCCATCCAGGCCAAGCACAATGAGCTTCTGGGCAAGGTCTTGCTCAAGCTGAAGATGGTCGAGTTCGATCAGCTGTGCATCGTGCGCGGAGAAATCGATCAGCGTGAGTCCCCCGAGCTCTTCGGCGCGTTGTTCGTGGAGCACGGGATGCTCCAGCCACAGCAGCTGGAGCGAGCTAACGATTTCATCCGCGAGAACATCCAGTTCTGCGAGGGCTGCACGACGCTGCACACAATTAGCGGTCGCACTGTCGGCGAGCAGTTCGACTGCCCGGCATGCGGTCAGCAGCTGCGCGTAGGGGAATCGGAGGGGCGCCGGTCGCCTGGCAACGACGAGCAGAACGCAGCGGTTGGGATCGAGTCGGTCCAGCCAGCTGATGATCCGGTGCGAGGACTCGACGCGCAGCTCGAACCGCCGGAGGCGGACCTCGATCGCGGCGGGCGACGGCAGGCGGGGCTGGGAGGTCGTCGCGATAGCCAGCTCGGACGGGGCAGCCCCCACGCCTTGGTGAAGCACTTTTCATGGGGGCGCGGCAACACGCTGATCGGCCTGCTGATCGTGGGAATCTCCGTGCTCGTGATCGGGGGGGTGGCCTGGATGGTTCGGAGCCAGTTCCCGGTTGGGCACCGGGTCAACGCGTTGTTTGCCCAGGCCGACCAGTCGCGGGACTCGGACAGTCTCGAGCAACTCCAGGAGGCAGAGGCGGCCTACGACCAGATTCTGGAGATCGTGCCGGGGAGCTTCCTCGCACTCGAGGGCAAGATCCAGGTGGGTTCACGCCTGACTCGGCTGCGCGAAAAGGCTCGGCAGGCCCGAGCGGAGCCGCATATCCGAGAGGGTGATGAGCAGAGCCGGCGCGCGCGTGCGAGGCTGGAGCGGGAAACTGGGCTACGGGCCAGAATCGACCGCGCGATCGACGCGGGCAATCGTCGGCAGGCGGCCGAGCTCGAGGCCGAGGCCCGGCGGGCCCTGCTCAAGGCCAAGGGAAATCTCGATCTGGCGATCGATGGGTACAGCAAGGCTCAGCTGATTCTTCCGGACAGTCCCGACCTGCGTGAACGGTTGCGGGCAGGCTATCTTTCGCTCTATTTACTTGCGGAGCGACTGGAGCTGCCAGAACTGCGGGATGCGTATCAGCGGGTCGTTGAGCGACTGGACCCACAGGGGTCGGTGGCTGCGGCGCTGATCCCGCGTGGAGCGCTGGAGCTACGGATCAGCCAGCAGGCGGATGTCCGCTTGTCCCGCATCGACCACGAACGCCTGACGCAGCGCTGTGTGCTTCATCCGATTTACAGCCTGAAGGCCAGCCGCGGTCTATCTCGCGAGAGGCTCCCGGTCGCCGACTATCTGCTCGAGTTGACACCGAGGGAGGCCGATCGAGTGCCGGTTCGGCTCCCCTTCAGGCTCGTTCGGGGGCAAACCGCCAGGTTTTCGGTGACGCTGCCGCGCAAGCGCGCCGAGTTGGCGGGGATGGTCTACATACCCCGCGGTCGGGTGACCGTGGGGGGAGACCCCACAGCTTTTCAGAGTTTGGGCCGTGAGGTGGTGCAACTCGATCCCTACTGGATCGGCCGCACCGAGGTGACTTTTGGCGACTACCTGGCGTACCTGGAGACTCTGACTGGAGCCGCCTTCGAGGCGGCCGTGCCACGCCGGGAGAAAACCCCACTGTTCGTGATGCTCAACGGGAAGCTGGTCAGCGGGATGAAGTTTCAGATGAAAATGCCCGTTGTATTCGTAAGTCATTTTCAGGCAAAAGCTTACGCGAAGTGGGTGGCTCAGGAAACCGGCCTGCCCTTTCGGCTGCCAACCGAGCTGGAGTGGGAGAAAGCGGCTCGCGGTGCCGACGAGCGAAAGTACCCCTGGGGCGAGCGATACGACCGCGCGGGACTCGCCGTGGTGGCCGAAGCAGGGCAGAAGGTGATGTTCTGTCCGATCGGATTTGCCCCGACCGATCGGTCGCCTTATGGCATCTGGGACCTCGCTGGGTCGGTCGAGGAGTGGACCAAAACGACATTAAAAGGTATGGTAGTGTGTCGGGGTGGTAGCTACATGACGTTTCGCAACCTGGCACGCTCTGCCACGAGGAAGCTACTGGGCCCAAGGACACGGTTGGGCCAGTTGGGTTTTCGACTGGCCGCTGACGCTATGGAGGACAAGTGATGATCCAAGCCATCCACGGCAGGGGACGCATTCGACTCGGCATGGCGATGATCTTGGTCGGCGCGACGGTGGGCGGACTGATGTTCTACACGCCGCGCAGCATGGCCCTGATCAAGGTTGGGCAACTCATCGCCACCCAGCTGGATGTTCGAGTCAAACACCCAGATGCCGAGACCTTCATTCTGCTCAAGCAGGGCAAGCAGGAGAGTCTGCTTGCCGGTGATGTGATACAGACAATGTCGAAGGGGACAGCGGAACTCACGATCCACCCCAAGACTCAGTTGACGTTGTTGCCCGAATCCGTGCTGGCGGTCCGGCTTTCATCGGATTCGAGTCGACTCGAGCTGCAGCTGTTGCGGGGGAAGGTACAGGGCACGATCGGTGCCCCGGGTGATTTGTCCGATACGGGTCGCGGCGATCCCAGAGCCCCACAGGCCTTCGCGACCTCCATCGATACCGCGAGTGCGACCATCATTACGTCAGGTGCCACGATTCTGGCCCAGGTGGAGAACGAGAAGACCACGATCGTCAAGGTCTTCAGCGGTCAGGTTCGGGTCCGTCATATTTCCGACTCCGAGATTACGGTCGGTGCCAACCAGGAAGTGGAAGTGAGCACGGGAGCGCAGTCGGAGGTGTTCAAGGTGTCGGTGCTCTCTGCTCCGGAAGCGACGTCCGTGCCGGTCCAAATCCTCAAGGGCTTCAGGGTCACGGTTCCTCCCGCGGATTCGGTCGTTATCGAGAAACGGCTCAAAGGGACCGACGACATCGAGATTCACCTGGTCGCTCCGCCCGGCAACAAGCAGGATCTTCTCGTCGAGGCGGGTGACGTGAAGCGTCAACTGGCGCCCAATGACTCGGCGGTGTTGACCTTCCGCCAGCCACAGATCGTCATTCTCGGAATCAATGAGGAGACCTCGCCGGCGGTCCGCCTGTTCCAGCCGCCGGCGCGTCGCAAGGCGCTTAGGGACAGCAGCGATCTGGGGCCAGCTGTGCTCATCCCACCACCGGTCACGCCCCCAGCTCCAGCGCCGAGTGCGCCACCCCCTCCGGTGCCGGATCCTACGCCGGCCAGCATCTCCAAGTTGGGGGTCACGCGCTGTTGGGGGTGGTCTCTGACTGTGG
>CAZANL010000088.1:2102-11390 GCA_964486115.1 uncultured Planctomycetota bacterium | reverse complement strand
GCACGTCTCGCCCAGACCTGCCGCGAGACCTGGAAGCGATCTGCGCGATGACCCTGGCTCGCCAGCCATCCGACCGCTACGACAGCGTCTCCGAACTGGCCCACGCCCTACAGCGCTGGCTAGACCGGCGGCCGCTGCGCGCCAGAGCCACCGTCCTGCTGCGTCGTGCCTGGCGATGCGTTCACCGCCGACGCCCACCCCGAGAACCCGTGCCCTCCGGCTAACGCCTGCCGGAGCGGCCGCCTGTGCCACGTAGATGCTGGTACGTGAACGCCGCACTGACCTGACGCCTATCGCTCGACGGCAGCAAGATCGCGATCTCGAATCTACCCGCTGCATCGGCAGCCGAAACGTCTTCACCACTCTCTCGATCAACTCCGACCGTTGGCGGCGTCCGGCGCCTCCAGCTTGTCTTTCATCTCTTCGTTTCCATCCGACACACACCAGTCTTCTGACAACCCACACCCGCCGCGCGCCGACCCTGCCCGGGCGTGGCGCCAGGGCAGGGCAGCGCCTCTGCGAGAGCGCCGGCCGCGCTCGCAGGTCGCCAACTAGTCGCGAGCGAAAAAGTAGTACTTCAGCGTCAGCTTGCGTGACTCGCCTGGCTTGAGGGTCAGCTTCCAGGTGACATCCGAGTGCTGGTTGACGGCCGAAATCCCGCTACGCGAGACCCAGCCCGAACGCTGGTGCGATCCGACCCGGATGTCGCCGCCGCTGGAGGCCTCCTCCGCGAGCCCGCCCACTCGGACCACGATCTGCAGGTCGATCGACGTGGCTTTGTGGTTGCGCAGCTCGAGGGTGCCGCCCATGTCGATCTTCGAGTAGTGGCGCCCATTCCGCTTGGCGAACTTCGGGGCGCGTCCGGTCTCCTGCTCCCGATACTGGCCGCGGGTATCCACCGCGATCGTCAGGGGGACGCGTACCGTGCTGCCCGCAGAGGTGTAGGCCAGCAACTCCTGGGCGATCGGCTGGCCGCCCTCCATGATCATCGCCGCCCCGGTGGTCCACGGGAACTTGGTGGCGTTTTTCAGCCGGATCTGGTGCCAGATGTTGTTCCGCGTGATCTTCAGCGGCGAGCCGGCACTGGCGGTGATCAGCCCACTGCTGCGGCTGAGCCCGACATCCCACGTGTATTCATCCTTGTACGCCGCCTGCGTCCGAAATACCGGGACCGCGATGCGCTCACCCTTCTTGAACGAGAGAGCCGGAAGGTGATACATAAACAAGTCCTGCCTGCCGGTCGCCGTCAACTCGCGGGGCAGCTCGACCGGCCGCCGGCCGACGAGTGCAGCTCGGTCGCCCCACCCCGCGCGATCGTTGGACATCGCCGTGTTGGTGAAGTTCTGTGTCGTCAGATGGGGTGCCGCACGTCTCAGCGCACTGCGCAGCGTGCGCTCGAGAACCAGCGGACTCGGGACCTGCTTGAACCGAAAGTTCGGCACGCCGACCACCAGGTCGATCGGGACCTGCGTCAGGTCTTCGACCTCGTTGATGATCTCCGCCTGCATCGCGATCTGGGCCAGCTTCTTTCCCCCCGTCTTGCTCAGGTCGACCCGGTACGTCGGGATCCACCGCATGCCCGGACGAAAGTAGATCAACGACATTTCCCGCTTCACACCGGGCTTACGGAATCTGAACGTCAGGCGCTTGACCGGCTTGGTGGTCTCGACCTTCCGCTTGTAGGTCGTCGCCATCTTCTTGATCGTCAGCTGCTTGACCTGGCTGACATGCAGCAGAACATCTCCCACCGGCGTGCCGAGGATGACCTGCGAGCCCGACCCCCCCAGGACTTTCTTGATCGTCCCCTGCTGGACCGTTCCGTCGGCCAGCAGCAAGCTCGCCGCCTTGCCCCGGTTGGCCTCGAATACCTCGTCCAAGCGAGAGCAAACCACCGCCTGTTCTGTGTTCGTCTTGGCCTTGATCGACCCCGCCTTCATGCTGACCAGTTCACCCTCGGTCGGTGTGGCCCAGACCGTCCCCAGCACCGCGCGGTCTGGGACCTGCTCGGTGTGGAGCAACCCCTCGGCGTCCGTCGTCCCGACCGCCTTCTTGATCACCAGACAATACCCGTCCTTGAAAACGATCAGCTTCTTGGTGGTCAACGTCAGCTTTCCTGCTTCGTCAGCCAACGCAGGCCTCCCCGCGACCATCATCAGCAACCCCATCCCCAGCCACAAGCCATGTCTCATCGCTCGACCTCCGTCAGTTCTCGTTGGTATGTATCATTCGCCAGAACAGACTCTATGCCGAGTGGGGAGGTCTTTGTGTATGAGGTTTGTAACGAGAGGCCTGCTACCGCAATGGCGCCGAGGCCATTGTCCGAGTCATGCCTCGCGCACAGAGTGACGAAAACGACAGCTCTGGGACTACCAACTGGTGCACCCGCGAACGTCAGTATCGAATCGCGGATTTACTCCTCAACTGGCAGAGCTCACGACCCGACCCGGCCGATCGCTCCAGAACTCCCACCACCTGCGTTGGCGCCAACCCAGCAGCTCGAGCTGCGACTCGAACGGCAGGCCGAAGAACTCAGCCAGCGCCTCATCGGTTTTCAGGGAATAGCACACTGAATAGTAGTTGGCCCTGAGCTGCTCCCTCAGCAAAGCCGGCACTCTGGAGAGGTTCTGGTGAAAGGAGATGCACTCGACCACGTATCGACGATACAGACCACGGTCGATCGCCAGCTCGAACCACTCGGCGGACCCCGGATGGGGTCCGTCGAGAACCGCCGCAATGAACTCCACTGGCGGGCAATAACCATGACGACGGATATAGTGCCCGATCATCGTTGGCGCGACGTACGTCGCCAGCCGGGATGGGACGATGATCTCTCCGCTGTCGTTGTAGCCCGGCGCTGACCGAAAGTCTGCCTGCATGACGGCGCTAGCGGGCTGCTCCGTTACCGGACAGAACCCGCAGGTGTGGGACCCCATGCTCTTGCTGCTGAACTCGGGTGGGAGATCGATCCCGCGGTAAGCCTTGAGACGGGCAACGAGCTCGTCGGGCACATCTCCCTGCGGGACCGGCCTGTCCGGCTCGATCCAGCCTGCGGCCAGGTAGCACAAACCGTTCGTCGATTTGCCCGCAGCCCGAAGCTCTCGCGACCGCTGCCTGCGCTCCCCCTCCAGCACCCACTGGTCGAACTCGGTGCCGAAGACGGGACCGACACCCAGCGGGATCATTGCCAGATCCTCCAGATACATACCCGCGAGCCTCCGACACTCAATCCATGCTCAACATGCTCGAGCTACCGACGGCGGCTGAACTCGAGCTCCAGGCTGGTGCCTCACGCACCGGGACGAACGGCGCAAGCCGTTCTCCCGCCACCGAGGACCTCTATCGAGACATAGGTCCCAGAGGGGCAAGCTGTGTTGTGAAAGGGACCGGGAAACCCCATTCTGGAATGAACAGCCATGCCGCGCAAGCCGACATGACAGCGACTCGCGGTCCAGCAGCGCACGGTCAACTCCTCTTGCGGTTATGGAAAAAGTGCCACCCTGCGCATATGCTTTGCTCTCCCATACACAAATACCCTCCTGAGGAGTCTCTACATGGCTATTGCTCCGATGATCACGTTCATGTGGATGATGGTCGAGATCCTGCTCTATCTCCAGGTCACGCTGGGGCTGGCCGGCACACCCTCCCCGACGATCAAGCCGCTCGACCCGGCCGCCCTGCTGCCGGCCAAGTCATTCGGCTTCATGACCTTCTCTCGAGATGCGACGTTCAACGCGGCGTGGCAGAAGTCGCTGAACGCCCTGGCCCAGAGCGAGCGAAGCGAGCTCGAGCGGTACATGCGGCGGGACTACAATCTGCTGGCGCAAATCGGTCTGCGAGGGGATCGCATCGCAAAGCTGGGACAGCAGCTGGCCCACCTCCACTTCTGCTTCGACAGCGTCGACAGGGAGCGGGGTCCATCGCTGGCCTTGCTGATCGAGACTGCCAGCGAGCAGATCGCCACCGAATGGATGGCCAAGCCGGGAAGCCTGTTCCACCTGCGCGGCGAGGCGCGGCAAACCGACTTCGAGGGAACCCCGATCCGGCAGATACAGCTCCAAGGCGGGCCGAGCTTCCTGATGGCCCGACGCGGTCACGTGCTGGTGCTGTCCGCCACGCCACCCGCGGTCACGCGGTACATCGGACTGCTGGAGAAGCACCCCGAGCAGAACCTGGCCGGCACCGAACGCTACAAGCAGTCGATCTGGGGCGGCGACAAGCGGCCATCCACCGGCGTGTTCGTCGACATCCCCAACGTGATCGACGCCGCGCGCGATTCGATGTCGCGTCGCGACGCGATGCAGTTCGACCAGATCGATACGGTCCTCGGACTCTCCGACATGCAAACCCTACAGGCCAGCCTGCGAGCTGGCGAGCAGGGCGCGGTGCTCGACCTCGGAATTGCCTTTACAAAAGGCTCCATGCCGATCGAGACAATGATCCCGCTGGGGGCTGCGCCGGACAGCAGCCTGCTCGCGTTGCTGCCTCCCGACACCGCGATGTTCTTTCAGCTGCAGCTCCAAGAGACGCTGGCCCTGAGCAAGCTGCGGACGTTCCTGCTGAAAGCCGGCAAGGAGATGGAGACCAACGACTTCGAGCAGCTCTTCGGGGCTGTCGAGCAGTTCCTCGGAGACAAGGTCGACACCGTGGCCCAGGAGCTGAGCGGGCACGCCGTGGTAGGTATCAGTCCGATCGATTGGGGCGCGATGATGCTCCGGACAGAGGGCCCAAGACCGGCCTGGCCCGGTCCGCCGGTGACCTTCGTCGTCGGCTTCAAGGAGGCCGCAGCCGGACAGGCCCGCTGGAAGAAGGTCAGCGCATTCCTGAGCAAGCAGCTCGGCCCAGTCGCCGAGAGGCAACACGGGGAGATCGCCTACCTCGAGATCGGCTCACGGATGAAGGTTGCCGGCGCGATGCTGGGTCAGAAGCTGGTGGTCTGCCTGCCAGCGAAGAGCATGCCGGCACTGATCGACCAGTACCTCAAGAAGACCCCGGGCCCGGATGTCAGCAAGCTGGCCGATGCCGGGCGGAAGCCGGCGCTGCGGCTGGGCTACACGCCCGCGAGCTGGATGCTGATAATAGGCGGTGCCGTCTCGGTTCGCTACGACGGGGCGATGGGCCACGCAAGGGCAGCACGAGGGTTCGGCCCGAAGAAAGCACAGAAGCCGTTCAAGCCGCGGAAGACGACACTCGTGCCGCCGAAGATCCGCACCCGACCAGGTGTCTCCTCGCAACTGACCCTCGGCCGGACCAGCGGCATGCTGCGGCTACGCTCCACCATCGGGAGGACCGACTATGCGCGAGCGCTGCTGGGCGTGCTGCGCCAGATTGACCACATGCAGCGACTGAGCTGCCTGCAGAACTACCGCACGCTGTACATGGCATACCAGAAATACGAGCACCTCAAGGGCCGGGCCCCGGCCTCGATAGCCGAGATTCAACAGGCCTGGCGCGAGCTGGAGATCTACCTCCCTCGCTGCTCGGGTGAAAGGGGCCAGAGCAGCGGCGCCGGCTACCTGTTCAACCCCAAGCCGGACGCCAAGCTGGCAGACGCGGATCGAATTCTGATCTATGACCGCGGCGACAACCACCACGGTGGCCGGCTCCTCCTGACCGCCGATGGTCGGGCCCACTGGATCGCGGCAGCCGATTTCACCGCGCTGGCCCGGCGCAACGGACTGCCCGCCGCCGACCCCGCACGCCCCAAAAAACCGGAAGGCGCCGACCATCTGCAGCGACGTCGCTAACTTCGCCGACCGCCTGTTCTCGAAGGTGCGCGAGAAGAACTCGGCCGTGGTGGCGGGGATAGACCCCCACCTCGACCGCCTGCCCGGTCCGCCGCCCTCCTCGATCGAGGAGGCGGCGGAGCGCGTGGTACTCTACTTTAGCCGCGTGATCGAACTGGTGGCCGAGCAGGTCGTCGCGGTCAAACCGCAGGCCGCCTTCTTCGAGGCGCTGGGCACACCCGGCTGGCTGGCCTACCAGCAGCTGATCGATTACGCCCGCCAGCAAGGATTGCTGGTGATCGCTGACGTCAAGCGGGGGGACATCGGCTCCACCTCGGCAGCCTACGCGCGGGCCCACCTGACCGACGTCGCTCAGCAGCAGGCAGACGCCGTCACCATCAACCCCTACCTCGGCAGCGACGGCATCCGGCCCTTCGTCGAGGTCGCCGCGCAGGAGGGCGGCGGGCTGTTCGTCCTGGTCAAGACCTCCAACCCCTCGTCAGCCGAGTTCCAGGACCAGATCTACCAACAGGTCGGCAGGCGAGTCGTCGAGTGGGGCGCCGAGCTGATAGGCGACTGCGGCTACAGCGCCGTCGGGGCGGTCGTCGGCGCCACGCAGCCCCAGGTCACCACCGAGCTGCGCTCGTTACTCGACAGGGTGCCCATCCTGCTCCCGGGGTACGGCGCGCAAGGCGCCGACGCCGAGCAGCTGCGTGGGTGGTTCGACCCCGACGGGCTGGGTGCCGTGGTTCCCGCCTCGCGCAGCCTCTCCTTCGGCTGGACCGACGAAACCCGCTGGGAGCAGCAGGTCGCCAGCGCCGCATCCGAGATGAGACAGGCGATCAACAGCGTGCGCTGAGTCGCTCACGCAGCAGAGCCCGCTGCAGCTTTCCCAGACCGTTGCGCGGCAACGCATCCAGCCGGATCAGCTCCCGCGGCAGCTTGTAGCGGGCCAGCGACTCACCGGCACGGGCCAGGATCTCGACATCCTCGACTGCCTCTCCACGGACCACGATCGCGGCGCAAACCCGCTGGCCCCACTCCCCGTCCTCCAGGCCGAACGCACAGGCCGCATCGACGGCTGGATGGCGCAACAATGCCCGCTCCACCTCCGCCGGGCGAACGTTCTCACCACCGGTCAGGATCAGGTCCTCTCGCCGTCCATCGACGATCAGATTGCCCCTCTCGTCGATCCGCCCCAGATCGCCCGTGCGCAGCCAGCCATCGCCGCGCGACACCAGAATCTCACCGCCATCGATGAGCAATCGGTGACCCGGCAGCGGCCGGCCGCAGTGGCCCAGCCCTCGTTGACCGGGGCGCACACAGGTGACCATCGAGGCCACTTCGGTCATCCCGTAGGTCGGCAGGACGGGCCAGCCCGCCTCCTGCGCGGCGCGCTGCAAGTCCGGCTCCAGCGGCCCACCGCCGACGATCACCGCGCGCAGACTGGAGGGCGGAGGAGCGGACGCCAACCGCGCCAGCTGGGTCGGCACCAGCGAGACGATCGTCGCCTCCGACAGCCGATCCAGGCCACCGAGCAGCGGCGTCGCTCCGACCAGCGCGCAGCGGATCGGCACCATCAATCCCCCGATGTGGTACAGCGGGAGCGGACACAGCCAGCGGTCGCTGGAAACGAGTTCAAGAAGCTCGTTGGTCCCTTGGGCGCTGTTGCGTAGTTGGTCGAGACCCAGCGTGACGGGGCGGGGCGACCCACTCGTGCCCGAAGTATAGACGCGTACGGCCGGCCGATCCGGCCCCGCCAACCAGCCGGCACCGGTCAGGCCGGGTGCTGTGGCGGGAGACGGCTCGATCAGCCGCAGTCCCGGGCACAGCTCCGCGAGTCGCTGGCGAGTCTCCGATTCGACGAGAACCAGCCCTGGACGCGCATCATCGAGCAGCGCTGACAACTCCGGATTCGTCAGCCGGCGGTTCAGCGGA
This sequence comes from uncultured Planctomycetota bacterium, assembly GCA_964486115.1. Lineage (GTDB taxonomy): Bacteria > Planctomycetota > JACQVV01 > JACQVV01 > CAZANL01 > CAZANL01. The sequence goes on along the minus strand of CAZANL010000088.1, from coordinate 3,729 downwards.
ACCAGCACATCGCCCCGAGACAGGCACGCTCGTAGTCCTGCCAGGATCAACTCCGGCGAGTCGGCGTAGACCGCGACTCGCGTCATCCGATCCGCTCCAGACGCCCAAGCGCCGGGCGAATTCCCAGGCCGGCGACAGCCGGCCGGGTCAGCACCCCGCCCACCGGCAACGGACCGTCGTCCACTCCCGCGGCAAACGGCGGCCGGCCCAGTCCGTGGGCCACCGGCTCGTTCAGCGCAAGCGCCAGCTGCAAGGCCATCGTCCGGCCGATCGGTCCGTCCATCAGGTGGGTCACCACGCAGCGCAGTCCGCGCTCCGCGGCCTGGCCCATCAGCTGCCAGGCGGTCAGCGGACCGCCCAGCGCCGAGGGCTTGATCACGAAAGTCAGCGGAATATCCGCCTCCAGCAGGGCACTTCTCGCGGCGGGGGCGACCAGCGATTCATCCACGGCGAGCGGAAGCTCGAGTGAATTTCCAAACTGGATCAGCCGCTCGGTCTGCGACGCCGGCAGTGGCTGTTCGACATACTCCAGCCCCAGCGAACGCAGTCCGGGAGACCGCTCGGCAAGCTGTGCCGCAGTCCAGCAGCCATTGAGGTCCAGTCGCAGCATCGCACCGGGAGCCGCCTGGCGCAGCTTCTTCAGCACGGCGTGCTCCGCAGGCCAGGGGGCCAATCCGCCCTTGACCTTGAAGCAGCGCAACCCATCCGAGACCCCGCTGCGCAGCCGGCGCACTGCCTCATCGCCCGCCGGCCCGAGCAGGCCGTTGACCGCAACGCGCTGTCCGGCGCCAGAGTCGAGCCAGCAACACAGCGGCAACCCCGCTGCCTGAGCCGCCAGATCGGCGGCGGCGGTTTCGATTGCGCTACGCGTGAACGGCGCGAGCGCAGGAAGCAATTCGCGCAGCGCGTCCGGCTCGCCCGGCAGATCAGACAGCACACCTGCCGCCTGGACCAAGGCCTGCGGCATGGCGCTGACCGGCTCGGACCCGAAGCCCGGCAGCGGAGCAGCCTCGCCCCAGCCCTCTCGGCCCTGATGGTCGACCAGCTGGATCAGAAAACCCGTTCGCTCGGCCAGGCGATGAGAGCCGAAGCGCAACGGCTGCCTCAGTCGAAGGCGATAACGGTACAGTGCGTGACGAACGACCCGGGTCACACGACACCCGTCAACTGGAGCATCACCTTCCGTGGCCGAGCACCATCCAGCTCGACGAGGAAGATCCGCTGCCACTGGCCCAGCACCATGCGCCCCCCCCACACCGGCACCATCTTGGTGCCGCCCAGCATCAAGTGCTGCAGGTGAGAGTGGGCATTGGCCGGCTCGTCCGGCATCATATTGACGGTCCGAACACTCAGATCGTCGTGGCGATAGTAGCTCTCGCGTGGTGCCAGCCGGTCGAGGAACTCGGCCGCATCCTCCAGCAGCAGCGGCTCCCTCTCGTTGATCACCACCGCGGCGGTGGTATGCAGTGAGTGAATCATCAACTGACCCCCACGGATCCCCGACTCGGTCACGAAGGCCTCGATCCGAGACGTCAGGTCGATGAACTCCGGAGCGTCGGACGGCGCAAGCTCGAGGACGCGAATCAGTGCGCTCATCGAACCGCTGATCGCCTCCTCCGACTCGATC
>CAZANL010000088.1:0-2092 GCA_964486115.1 uncultured Planctomycetota bacterium | reverse complement strand
GAACGGTTGTGAAATAGCTGCGGCGGGGCTGTCGGCAACGTCGGCATCTGCATCAACTCCTGCGGAAAAGTCAAGCCAACTCTTTCAAACTCCTCACACACATCATATACTACAAATGCTTCAATAATTCATGAAACTTCTGAGCTAGGTGACTTCGATGTCCTTGCTGACCCACCGAGATCCGGTAAAGGCCCCCAGAAGACCCGCAGCTGGCTTCCCCGTCGTACCCAGCGATGTGCTGGCCCACCTGGAGCAGGTGACCAAGCTGCTTGAACGCCAGCTGCGCAGTTCGGTTCCGGCCGCCGAGGGAGTGGCGCGCTATGCCATCGAGGGGGGCGGTAAGCGCGTGCGACCGCTGGTACTGCTGTTGTTCGCACACGCCCTGGGAGCACCGGCGGAGCGGGCGATCGACCTCGCTGCAGTCGCGGAGTGGGTCCACGCTGCATCTCTGCTGCACGACGATGTGATCGACGAGGCGGCCACCCGGCGAGGCAAGCCGTCTGCATATCGCGCCTTTGGCGTGCACGCCGCAGTGATGGGCGGGGACTTCCTGCTGGCGCGCGCTCTGGAGCAGCTGCTCTACAAGGGCGACATCGACGGTGCCGGGCGCACCCTCGGCAATGCGGTAGCCATGCTGGCCGAAGGCGAACTGCTAGAAGCCAGCCTGCGCGGCTGCATGGACGCATCGCGCGAACAGGTGCAACAGGTCGCTGACCTGAAGACCGCTGCGTTGCTGGCCTGGGCCGCGCAGGCGGGAGCGCTGGCCGCCGGCGCTCCTGAAGTCGTCAGCCAGTCGGCCAGGGCCTACGGGCTGGCACTGGGCCAGGCCTTTCAACTGTCCGACGACGCACTCGACTACGAGGACGGCCCCTCGATCGGCAAGGAGCGGCTGACCGACCTGCGTGCGGGGCTCCCCACCCTTCCGCTGTTGTATGCCTTGCGGCAGCGGCCACCCCTGCGCGAACTGGTCGACCGTGTGCTCGACGGCGAGGTGGATCTGATCGAGGAGGTGGGGCGCCAGGTTCTCGAGTTGGGTGGCGTGCAGCACACCCGCAAGCTGGCTCGACGTGCGGCCCGTCGCGCAATCTCGCGACTGCGTTGTCTGCCAACGGGCCCCCATCGCGCAGCCCTGGCCTCGCTGGCCGGCTACGTTGCGAGGAGGGGGATGTAATGTCACGGGCCGTGCAGCAGATGTTCGACGGAATTGCTTTCCGCTACGACCTGACCAACCGCGTTTTGAGCATGGGAACCGATATCGCCTGGCGCCGCCGCGTGATCCGGGATCTCGAACTGACGCAGCCTGAGCGTGTACTGGATCTAGCGACGGGCACGGGCGACCTGGCGCTGGGACTGAACACGGCCTTTGGCGAGAACTGTCGGGTCGTCGGTTGCGACTTTTCGATGCCGATGCTGCGCCAGGCGCAAGCCAAGAGCGCGACGGACTGCTTTTGGCTGCAAGGGGACGCGATGCAGCTGCCCCTGGCCAGCAACAGCTTCGACGGCGCGACGATTTCATTCGGCATACGCAACGTGGACGACCCACTGTGTGGACTAAGCGAAATCCATCGCGTTCTTCGGCCTGGGGGCGTACTGGCCGTTCTCGAGTTCGGACAACCGAACGGCTGGCTGTTCGGCCCCCTGTACCGCTGGTACTCCCGCGTGATGATCCCGCGGCTGGGCGGATGGCTGACGGGCAAACGCGAGGCCTACGAATACCTACCACGTACGTCGGCGGCTTTTCCGTGCGGCAAGGAGTTCCTGTCCTTGATGCAGAGCGCCGGCTTCCGGGACCTGAGCGCCCACCCGCTCTCGCTGGGAATCGCCTGGCGCTACCGAGGTGTCGCGTGAGCCTGCTCGAGAACCTGCCGGCGGAACGGGTGACCAGCCCGCATCCACTCGTGGACACAGCCGGGCGGGTGGTCGACATCTCCGGCATCCCGATCGGTGAAGGTGCGCCCCCCGCGCTGATCGCCGGACCGTGCGCCGTCGAGAGCGCGGCCCAGATCGACCAGGCCGCTCGCCTGGCGGCCGCAGGCGGCGCCAGGCTGCTCCGCGGAGGCGCTTACAAGCCTCGCACCTCCCCCTATAGCTT
>CAZANL010000087.1:11054-11395 GCA_964486115.1 uncultured Planctomycetota bacterium | reverse complement strand
GCTCCAGCCCTTCGAGATCACGACCGTGCAGTGTCCCCCGGGAATGAAAACAGGTTCTTCGGCCTTGTCGTAGCCGGTGACGTACTTGACATGGACGCTGAATCCACCGTCGGTAACCGTGGCCCTGTAGTATGCGTCCACAGGTTCTCCAGCGGCCTTTTCGAGATGTGCTCTGGCGAGTTTGGCGGCTCTGGCCTGTTGCGTGTTCAGCGTGCGAGCATCGGGCCGAGCATATCCAGGAAACCACACGGGCCTTGCAGGACCCGCTGATGGATTGACATAGGTCGCGGTGCCATCGAACCACGGCATCAGCATCCAGGTTCCAGTGAGAATGAACATCG
>CAZANL010000087.1:10179-11044 GCA_964486115.1 uncultured Planctomycetota bacterium | reverse complement strand
CCCGCAGACGAGAGTCACGATTCGGAGAATTACTCGTCTCTTCTCATCACTCCAGATGGAACGATCTGGCTCGCCGGGCCCCGCGCCCACAAGCGACTCCATATGGCTCGAGTTCAGCTCCACCATGCTCTGCATTGCGCGATCCTCCCTGATTCCGATCCTGAGTCTTCCACCGGCGCGAGTTCGTCCGGTCTGCCTACTTCAATGCGTTTGCATGGTCTTCTTTCAGGAATTTCCAGGAAATGCAGCATCGTCGCCACCACGTCCCTCACCCCACATCCGTCGCTCCGGGGATGGGCTGGTAGCCTCTCATGCAAGGAGGTCGTTCCTTTTGGAGGGCAGCCCCAGGGCCATCAGCGGGCAACCTGTCGGGAGTGGTGGGTCGACGCCGAGGATCTCGCAGCGAGCTCCTGGGATCGTCGTGGATCGGGCGATCCACTCGAGCGCTGCAGCGGCCGGAGGTCAGGTCGGTCTCTAGATCCGCTGCCGGATCCCTGCGGCTAGATGCCGGCCCTCACTGCTGCTCCTTCTTGCGCTCATGCTCTTCCCACTCATCCCGTTTGCGCTTGCTTCTCTCGGCCCAGGCCTTGCCGATCACCGGGACCGCCCGCTTGGCCTTGTCGAAATCGATCCACAGGGTCGTCGCGATTCTCCAGCACTCGGCCAGACCCCAGGCCGCGACGAAGATCAGTAGCAGGGCCAGGATCTGCAACGGGTCCAGTCCGCCCGTGGGGTCGAACGGGGATTTGAGCTGTTGCTTGTCCTTGGCGATCTTGGCCAGCTGATCCAGGTGGTACTTCTCGAGCGCCAGCTTGGCGCCGATGAAGGAGCCCACGCCGTATGTCAGCGAGAAGAAGAACTTGAT
>CAZANL010000087.1:9883-10169 GCA_964486115.1 uncultured Planctomycetota bacterium | reverse complement strand
ACGAAGCTTGCTGTCCCGTTTCTTCTTTTCGCGGCCCAGGTCCTCGGCCGTCTTCTTCCGCTTGGCCGCGGCGCCATCTTCGAGCAGCATGATCATGCAGTCCTTGCACTCACCCGCGTGCTGAACGAACTGGCGCACCTGATCGGCGCTGAGGATGTCCTCCTGGCCCGGGGCTCGGTCGAAGCGATTATTCGGCAGTCCGTTGAGGCACTTGCCCAGGCTCGCGTCGAGGGTGAGTTTCGAGATCCGCTTCTCGCCGCTCTTGTGTCGGATCAGGGCGTAGAAC
>CAZANL010000087.1:0-9873 GCA_964486115.1 uncultured Planctomycetota bacterium | reverse complement strand
TCTCGGAGAGACTGACAACTTCGCACCTGGAAACATCGGTGAGGTGCTCCATGCCGCTCATGATAGCCTGCCGCGCGCTTCTCGCAAGTCGTCGGCCAGGGCGACTGCAGATTGATGACGCTTGGAGGGGTCGGGGGCCATCGCGCGATGCACCGGCTCAGCGATGCTCGGGGACAGATCGTCACACAGCTGGTGTAGGGTGTAGGTCTCACCGTCGAGCTTGGCGCGATACAGCTGCATCAGGTTGTTGCGGTCGGTGCGAAATGGACTGGCACCCGCCAGCAAACGAAACAGGATCACACCGACGGCATAGATGTCGGTCCGATGGTCAGCCTGCTTGACGTTGTCGATCTGCTCGGGAGACATGTACTGTGGTGTCCCGAGGATATTGCAGGTCTGGGTCAGCCGCAGACCCGCGTGGTCGAGCGCACGGCTGAGGCCGAAGTCGATGATCTTCAGTTCCTCCGCGGGCCCCAGCAAGATGTTGGCCGGCTTCAGATCGCGATGGATCACGCCCCTTTCGTGGGCATAAGTCAGGGCCTCGCAGAGCTCGACGCCCCAATCGAGGACTTTTTTTCGCTCGGGCAATCCCACGTTGTGCAGCCAGGACTCCAGGTCGCCGCCTTCATGGTACTCCAGTGCGATGAACAGCATCTGCTCCAGATGGCCGATCTGGTGGCAACGCACGATGCCGGGATGGTCCAGCGAGGCGGTGATCCGGGCCTCTTCCAGGAAACGCTGAATGATCTTCGGTTTCATGTCCCGCGGCATCATCAGCTTGAGCGCGACCCACTGCTCGGTGCGGGTGTCCAGTGCCCGGTAGACGATTCCGGTGGTTCCTCCGCCAAGCGATCCGTGCAGCAGGTAGGGGCCTAGCTGCTGGGGCGAAATGACGGTGTCCGAATGAGCCGATGGTTTTTCGGGGGTTTGGTCCAGCTGTCGACAGATCGTGCAGACGGGCGGGCCGATGGCCGACATCCCCAGGGCCAACTCGATCCGACGATCGATCGGGCACCCGCAGGATTGGCAGTGCAGATCCGTCCCCAGATCGACCACGGTCGGCTCGCAATCCGATGTGAACAGGCAGGTCAGCTGATGACGCCCAGCAGTGATCAGGTCGAGGTGCTGAAGGATCTGTGCGCCCCGCAGCCGCAAGCCGTTGATGAAGGTGCCATTGTGGCTGTCGAGATCTTCGATACTGCAGATGTCATCCTCCAGCAGGATGGAGAAATGGACCCGGGACATGGCGGCGTCATCGAGGCACAGGCCACAGTCCTTTCCTCGACCGACCGTCATCGCCGTACGATCGGGCAGTGGGACCGAGCGCCCCTTGTCCTCGCCCCCGACGACTCGCAGCTCGCAGCGAGGCATCTCAGGCCCCGTTGGGGTAGACCGTTCCGTCGGGGCGTAAGCCGAAGTGGAGAGTGTCGGGATAGGCCCCCGCAGGCAGCTGCGTATCCGGCAGCCAGCCGTCTGGACCGAGGAGCCGACGAGCGGCGGCCTCCGTCGGAGACAGCACGCGAGTCGTGCAGCGGCAGTTGTACCCCAGCGGTGGCGTGACAAGGGCCCAGACCGGGTCGTCCAGTCTTGCGATCAGTCCATTGGCGGCGCAGTGGTTCGGCTTGGAGGCGTCGCAGCCGGCGACGAACTCCAAGCCGGCCGCTCGATCGCCCTGCTTTTCGGCCTGGCGCAGGCGACCGGCATTGTGCGCCCGGATCAGGGCCGTGCGCAGGACCACCGTGGCGTAACGTGGCATGAATCCGGCCTGGTCCAGAAACTCCATGACCTGCTCCTCGCAAGTGAACGCAGTTTCCTGGGCCAGCGAGCGCCCCAGCATCCAGCGCAGCTGATGTCGCGTGGCTTCGCTCAACCCGCGCATCACCCGATCGGCGGTCGCCTCGTAGGTCGGGACGATTTCGTCCTGTGCGCCGGCAAGGCAGGGCGTTCGATTGAGCAGCGCGGTCAGCCCCTCCTCGAACGGCGCGCGTAAGAACACCGGTGTGTCGGTCAGCAGGGGCGGATCGACGGCCCAGGTGAATCGGGCCTGTTGCGCGGCGAAGTACAACCGGTTGCCGTCATCCAGGTCGCGCAGGGCGCGCTGGCGACCCAGCACGTCGGCCAGCGAGAGCAGCTGGGCCAGTCGCTGGGCCAGCGCGCTGGCGGTCTCCGCTTCGAAGTCGGGGCACGGCTCGGCGAAGATCAGTGCCTGGATCAGCGCCGAGACGTAGTGGCGAAACGGCTCTCTCGTCTGCTCTTCGACGCTGTGGTAGAGTTGCGTACGTTCGTTGACCGGTTCACCGGGGCCGACGTGGTCGTCGTGGGCCCAGTCCGGTAGGGAGTATAGCCAGCGCATGGAGCGGAAGGTATCACTGGAATCAGGCCCCTGCAATGATCGATCGAAGGACTCATCTGATCGGACTGTTGAAGGCGCACAGAGGCGCGGATTCGACCGAGAAAAATTTTATCGAGAGAATGCAGGAGCTGTGTCGGTCGGCCGGTGATCCGTTCAGCCGGGCGCACTATCGTCCGGGCCACTTCACCGCCAGCGCCTTTGTCCTCTCGCCCGATCGGAGTTCCCTGCTGTTGATCCACCACGGAAAGCTCGACCGCTGGCTGCAGCCCGGGGGTCACGTCGATCCAGAGGATGTCGACGTGCTGGCCGCGGCCCGTCGCGAGGTGGCCGAGGAGACCGGCGTGACCGCACTGGTGCCTCTCGTCGAAGGGCTGTTCGATGTGGACGTACACCGGATCCCGGCCAGAAAGGAGGAACCGGAGCATCGCCACTTCGATCTGCGGCTGCTGTTCGGCGCCGAAGACACCGATTTTGCGGCCGGATCCGATGCCCGCGATGCGCGCTGGGTCCCGCTCGGGGAGGTCGACCGGCTCGAGTCTGACGACTCGGTGATGCGCGCGGTGGCCAAGCTGCGCTGAGCCCTCGGCCGCCCGGTCCAGTGAGTGCGGGTGGTCCGGCTGTGAACCAGGGGCTCATCGGTGGGGGCCCGCCGCTGAACAGGTAGCTAGCAGGTAGACGGGGTCGGCCAGATTGAACGATCCGCTGCCGTCGACATCCCCAGCCTCGCTGCGAGATTTTCGTGGGCTGGGTCAGAATTGGCGAAGCGAACCGGAGGCGTCAGAATGGGGACGGACGTCTGCGGGGGAAATCGGGTTGCCCGAAGGCGGACCGCCGGCCTATTCCGGTGCGCTGTGCGGCTGCATCCGCTGGACGGTCAGGCGCAGCTCGGCAAGCTCCTGCCGCAGCTGGTCGACCTCGAACGCCAGCTGATCGATCCTGTCTGGCGGGGGAGTCTGGGGCATCGGTGGGGTGGGAGGCGCCTCGAGTTCCGAGATCTGGCCCAGCAGATGGGTGTACGGACTGGCCTTCTTCCCCGCCGGTCGGGGCAGGCAGGCGACCAGCTCCCTGCGGGCCAGTTGCTCCAGCGTGGACTGGACCTCGGGCAGGGAGTCGAAGTGATGCAGTCTGCCGCTGCGCCCCCGTAGTTCTCCCCCGGTCTGGGGGCCTCTGAGCAGCAACACGCTGAGCAGCGCTTCTTCGGCCGGAGTCAACGAAAGCTCGTCGGCCAGCGATTGTTTGTAGCGCACGACCCGGCTGTCGTGGGTGTGGACCTCGAAGACCAGGTTTTGCTCGCGCAGCTGTGCCAGGGCGGCGGTCACGATCCGATCGTCATAGCTAACCACGGGATCCCGGTTGCTCTTCTGGTTGCAGGCCGTGGAGATCGCGTTGACCGTCATCGGGTAATAGTCGGGGGTCGTGTGGCACTTCTCGATCATCGCGCCCAGGACGCGGATCTGCTCGTCGGTCAGTGGCTGCATCAACTCATCCTAGAGAGCGTGACGTCGAGTCGGAATCAATCCTCCAGCTCGACGGTCCGGGTCTGGTCGCCCAGGGAGACCTGATCCCCGGGTACGAGCTTTCGCTTGCGACGGGTGACGACCTCGCCGTTGACCCGCACCTGTCCGTCCTGGATCAGCAGCTTGGCCTGGCCGCCCGTGCCGGCCATGCCGGTCAGCTTCATGTACTGGTCGAGGTGGATCGATTCGCTGGACATCGAGGGTCAGCTTTCTATCTGCAACAGGCCGCAGGGGTCGGGCTGAGCCCGACGACAAGGTGCCGGGCCGTCAGCGCGAGGGACGGTCGGCCGAACTGGGCTCATAAATACCAGTATATCCGTTGACCTGACCGGACGCCTGTCGTTTGTTGAAGCAGATGAGCGATCGGATCATCCAAGCCCGCGCCCCGGTCCGGATCTGTGACAACGGCGGCTGGACCGACACCTGGTTCTCCGAGCGGGGACGGATCTTCAACATCGCGGTCTGGCCCGGCGCCGAGGTGCAGCTGTCTGTCCGGGCCGAGGAACACCCGGGGGTGATCCTTCACGCGGTCGACTACCGAGACCGCTATCAGGTCGACCTGGAATCGGACGGGTGGGGCCGCCATCCGCTGCTCGAAGCGGCGATCCGCTGTGTGGGTCTGCCGGAGGGCACCTCGCTGGAGGTCACGGTACGCTCCGAGGTCCCTGCTGGCGCATCCACGGGAACCTCGGCGGCGGTGACCGTCGCGCTGGTCGGTGCGCTGGCCCATCTCCGGGGCGGGCCGCTGAGCCCCAGAGAGGCGGCCGATCTGGCGCAGCGGATCGAGACCGAACTGCTCGGGCGTCAATGCGGTATCCAGGATCAGCTGTGCTGCGCATTCGGCGGGATCAACCTGATCGAGATGAACGCCTATCCGCAGGCGACGGTGACCTCGCTGGCGCCGGAGCCGGAGATCCTCTGGGAACTCGATCGCCGGCTGCTGCTGATCCTGCTGGGACGGGGTCACGACTCCTCCGAGGTGCACCAGGCGGTGATCCGCAGCCTGGAGAATGCCGGACCCGACAGTCGAAAGCTGGAGGATCTGCGGTGCACCGCCGTCCTGGCCGCCGAGGCGCTGGCGGGGGGGGACTTCGCGGGGCTCGGGCAGTCGATGAACCAGAACACCGATGCTCAGGCCCGGCTGCATCCCGAGCTGGTGTCCGCGGATGCGCGGGCCGTGATCGACCTGGCCAGGGGCGGCGGCGCACTGGGCTGGAAGGTCAATGGCGCGGGAGGCGAGGGGGGCTCGATCACCCTGCTCTGCGGCCCCGAAGATGACGCGCGCCGCGTTCTGGTCGAGCGGGTTGAGTCGGCCAGCGCCCTGTTTCGCAACCTGCCGATCCGGCTCTGCCCGGATGGGCTTCGAGTGTGGGAGAGCAACGGATGATCCTCGACCCCGACGAACTCTCCCGGCTGGATCGTTATCGTTGGATGATCGGCGCGATCGTCCCTCGGCCGATCGCCTTCGTCTCCACCGTTTCGCCGGAGGGGGTGACCAACCTGGCGCCCTTCTCGTTCTTTAACGGGATCTGCTCGACGCCGCCGATCCTCTCGCTGGCCATCGGGCGCAAGAAGGGGGGCGAGCCGAAGGACACCTTGCGCAACCTGACCCAGACGGGCGAGCTGGTGGTCAACCTGGTCACCGAGCCGATGGGGCAGGCGATGGTCGCCACCTCGGGCAACTGGCCGGCCGAGGTCAGTGAGTTCGCCGAATGCGGCTTCAGCGAGGCCCCGTCGCAGAAGGTTCGGGCCCCGCGAGTGGCCCAGTCGCCGCTGTCCCTGGAGTGCTCGCTGGTCCAGACTCTGGAGGTGGGTGCGATCCCGACCACTCTGGTGCTGGCCGAGGTCCAGCTGATCCACGTTGCTGACGAGGTGCTTGTCGACGGATTTCCCGACCCGGCGAAGCTCGCCCCGCTCGGCCGACTGGGTGGGCAGTCCTACGCGGGCCTGGGTCCGGTGATCCAGATCGATCGGCCCCGATAGCGCGGCCCGATCCCGTACCGGGCGTCAGTGATGGCCGCGTGATTGTTACCTGGACCGTCTGGCCAGCGCAGTCACGGCTGCCTGCTGGCCCGAGTTCTGATCCAGCACCTGGTCGGCCAGGGCCAGCGCCTCAGCGGGTGTGATGTCGTCGAGATAGCTGGCGGCGTATAGCGCGATGCGACGCAGCCGTCGGCCACGCCGCTTTTGGGCTTCACGGGCGATGGCGGCGCGGGCGCGTCGAACCCAGATCGACGTCCCACCGAGCAGTGGGAGGGCCAGCCTGGGAGGCACGCCCTGCGCGATCAGCCGGTCGAGGGTCTCTCGTCGCTGGCTGACCCGCTGAGCCAGCTGGGTCAGGCGGAGCGTCTTGGCATTGGGCGTGATGCTGTTGAAGCCGGCACGTTCGACCGTCACGCCCCACGGGGCGAGCAGCTCGGCCATCCGCTCGGCCAGCGTGTCGTTGAGCGAGTCGGAGACCTTCAGGCTGTGCCGCTCGAGGGTGCACAGCACCTCCTGAACGGACAGTCCGAGGGTCTGGATCATCCCCTTCTTCAGGTCGTCGATCTCGATGAAGGCCTTTCGCACGTCGGAGATACGATAGACCAGGATCGAATCGACGTCGTAGACCAGCCCGTCCAGGGTGGTCACCTGCTGGGCTGCCAGGTTGATCGTCTGGGAGCGGACCGGCATGATCCGCACGATCTGGAGAAACGGGATCAAGAGCTGAAACCCTGGGGAGACGACCTTCTTGGCTCGGCCGAAGCTGAACAGCAGCCCGGCATGCCCGCTCTCGACCAGGGCGCCGGTGGCTCGAATGATGGCGCTGACCAGTCCGATCAATCCGCCGATCACCGCATCGGGGTTCTCGGTGGCGAACCGGATGGCGGCTTGTTTGATGCCCAGCCAGATGGCCTCGAGCCAGACCTCAATCCAGCGGCGCATCGTCTTCGTCCCCGTCGGGGCCCTCATCGCCTACGAGGTCATCGAGTTGTTCCTCCTCCTTCTGTAGGGACAGATCGGCGAGCTTCTGGCCCAGCAACTGCTGATCGGTCGCCATCTGGCGGGGTCCATGGCTCGAGTCGCCCGCGTGGGTCGCGACCACCGCGCCGGTGACCAGTGCGACGGCAGCCTCCTCCGACAGCGCATTGTCGCGCATCTGTTCGTAGTGCGAGACCCGCTCACGAGCCAGCAGCTCGAGCTGAGTGATCTCGAGCGAGGCGGGGGACGGCGAGATGTTGGAGAACCCGACCTTGAGGATCCGGACACCCCACTGATCCTCCGCGGAGGTGAGGGAGGACTGGATCTGCTCTGACATGCGCCGGGTATCGCGGATCGATACCCGGTTCTGGGCCTGGATCACCTGCTGGATCGCCATCACCACGACGTTCTGCAGCCCCTTGACCAGATCGTCGATCTCGATCATCGCCTTTTTCAGGTCGACGATCTGGTAGATCACCTTCGCGTCGACCTCGTAGACCAGGTCGTCGTTGAGCTGGATCACCTGCGGCTCGAGGTCGAGGGTGGTGTGACGGGTGTCTTCGGTCTTGAACTTCTGGATGATCGGCCACTTCCAGTGGACGCCAGGCCCGACCACGTCCTGGGCCCGACCGAGGGTGAACTTGAGTGCGTGCTGCCCGTCATAGACCACCACGAAGACGCCGGTGATTGCCTGCATGATTTCGAGGAACATACCGGCATGGTACCATCTGGCCCGTTGGCTGAAACCCGCAAGGAGAGTGAGATGCCCGATCAGGTCGACGGCTGTCTGCCCCACAAGGAGGGGCAGTTCACCATTCCGGGAGCGATGGACCACTATCCGCCGGACCGAGACATCGAGCCGCTGGCGGTCATTCTGGATCTGAAAATCGATCTGGAACAGCGGAGCCTGGAGGGGGAAGTGCGGACTCGCGTCCGCGGACATGGCACGCAGTCCCGCACGCTGGTGCTGGATGCGGTCGACTTCGTGCAGCTGGAGGTGTGCGCGACCGAGGGCTCCGGTCTGACCTGGCGCTATGACGGGAATTCGATCAGCGTGCTGTGGGACGAGCCCTTCGAGGCCGACGAGGAGCGAGAGCTGAGTGTTCGGTATCGTGTCGAACGCCCCATCAGCGGCATTTACTTCAGCCTGCCGGACGCAACCTATCCCGAGCGCGATCGATTTGCCTTTACCGATCACGAGACGGAACGGGCCCGCCACTGGCTGCCCTGCGTGGATCAGCCGTCGATCCGCACGTCGTACGACATGCGGCTGACCGCCGAGACGGGTCTGACGATTCTCGCGGGTGGTGTGCTCGCAGAGCAGGTCGACAATGGTGACGGCACGCAGACCGCACGCTGGGTGCTCGACTATCCCTGCCCGAGCTACCTGTATTGCTTCGCGGTCGGAGAATTTCTGCGGGTCGAGGCCGGCGACCAAGACGGGGTGGAGGTGGCCTATTTCACGGGGGCCAGCGAGCGCGCGGATGACCTGGAGCGGTCCTTTGGCCAGACACTGCGGATGATGCGCTGGATGAGCGAGCAGCTTGACTCGCCGTTCCCGTTTCCGAAGTACCACATGATCGCCCTGCCCGATGTCTGTGGCGCGATGGAGAACATCTCGCTGGTGACCTTCGACCAGCGCTTCATCCTCGACGATTGGCTGGCCTTGGAGCAGCAGCACTATGCCGATCGGGTGAATATCCACGAGATGGCGCACAGCTATTTCGGCGACGCGGTGGTCATCCGGGACTACGCCAGCGCCTGGCTCAAGGAATCCTGGGCGACCTACATCGAATGCTGCTGGCTGGAGTGGGACGGCGGCGAGGAGGTCATGGCCTATCAGCTGCATCTGAAGGCGAAGGCCTATTTCCAGGAGGTTCGCAGCAAATATGCGCGGCCGATCGTGACCCGCCACTTCAACCACAGCTGGGACATGTACGACCGACATCTGTATCCGGGCGGTGCCTGGCGGCTGCACATGCTGCGGCGGATGCTGGGGGAGGAGCCGTTCTGGAGCGGGGTCCAGGACTACGTGCGGAGCTTCAGCCGCAAGCTGGTGGAGACGTCCGACTTCGTGCGGAAGATGGAGGAGCACTCGGGCCGGAATCTGGGGGCCTTTTTCGATCAGTGGTTCTACCGCCCGGGATACCCCTGCTTGAAGATCGATTTTCAGTATGACGCTGAAAAGGGCGAAGCCTGCTTCGCGGTGGAGCAGACCCAGGAAGACGATGAGAAGGGCATCGGTCTGTTCAGCTTCGACCTGGCGATCGCCGTGGAGAAACCGGACGGCGCCTGGGAGCGGGCGACGCTGTCGATCGCCCAGCGCCATCACCAGCTGACCCTCCCGGTGGAGGAGCCGCGGCAGATCTGCATCGACCCCGAAGGGCGGATGCTGTTCGAGTTGACGATGAACCCTGGCGACGACATGTTGCGCCGTGCTTTGAGCGAAGGGCCCAGCGTCTCCTCACGGATCCACGCCGCACGGACCCTGGCTCAGAGCGGGAAGCGGGGTAATTGTCGGGCGATCGCGCAGGCTAGCCACAGTGAGCCGTTCTGGGGGGTCCGAGCCGAGATGGCCTGGGAGCTGGGAAAGAGTGGGTCGGGCGAGGCCGTTGAGCCGCTGGCCGAGATTCTCCTTGCCGAGCAGACGCCCCGGGTCCTGGCCCGGATGGCCCATGCCTGTGGGGCGATTCGTGATACGCGGCTGGTCGAGGCTCTGCAGGCGTTCTTGTCTCGGGAGAGGTTGCCTTACGCGGCTCATGCGGCGGCATTGGAGTCGCTAGGTCGACAGCGTGCTGGAGAAGATCAGCTGATGGCCGCCGCCAATGACAGTGGGTGGCGTTCGATGGTCCGAGTTGGCGCTCTGCGGGGTCTGGGTCATCTACGCAGCGGGACGGCCTTCGAATTCTTGCGACATCGGGTGCGGTATGGGGCGGAGCCCGAGACGTCCCGAACGGCGGCGCTCTGGGGCCTGGCGGAGGCGGGGGCCTGGCAGCCGCTCGCGTTGAGAGAGCAGGCCAGCGAACTGATCGGCGAGCTGAC
>CAZANL010000086.1:5498-11661 GCA_964486115.1 uncultured Planctomycetota bacterium | reverse complement strand
CGGCGCCTGAAGCGATCCTGCCGGAATGGATGAACGGTGTGCAACTTGTGAGGAGCACCACTTAGCGTCTGGTACATGTTTCGGGGGCAGGTCAGTACAGCATCAGATACACCAGGACCCCTGTGATCGAGACATACAGCCAGATCCACCAGGTGGCCGGCGCGATCTTGCGGTGTTGCGAAATCCGGTCCAGCAGGCCGAGGATGACCGACGCGATGATCAAGGGGACCTCGACGATGGCCAGGATGATGTGTGAGATCAGCAGGGTGAAATAGACCGGGCGGATCCAGCCGCTTCCGGTGAACGATCTGGAGCCGGCGTGATAGTGGTAGATCAGGTATGAGGTGAGGAATCCGACGGACACCGCCACGGCACCGAGCATGCAGAGCTTGTGTAACCCGATCCGCTGTCGCTTGACCGCCCAATAGCCGGCGATCAGCAGGGCCGCACAGATCGTGTTGAGTGTGGCGTTGAGCGCAGGCAGGTCTTGAACGGTCACGTGACGATATCCTACTTGCCGTCGAGAAGTGCCCGGGCGTGAAGCTCGAGCTGGCGCAAGGCGAGCTCGTTATCGCTGTGGTAGTAGCCCCGCACCCGTCCTTGCCGGTCGACGAGGATCAGTCGGGTGCCGTGGGTGATCAATGTCTTGTTGTCCTCGGGAGGCGCCAGGACCGTGACCTTGAAGCCTTTTTGCGCCAGCGTGTGAATCGAGGACCACTTGCCGGTGAGGAAGTGCCAGCGGTCCGTGGCATGGTTCTGCGTGGCATAGGCAGCCAGGATCTCGGGAGTGTCGAAGGTCGGGTCGGCTGAGACGGTGACCAGCTGCAGCTGCTCGAGCCGGTTCTGCAGTCGCCCCATGGCGGCGGTCATCCGCGGGCAGGGCCCGGCGCAGCGGGTGAAGATGAAGTCCGCGACCCAGACCTGTCCGGCCAGCGACTCGCTCGAGAATGGCTGGTTGTGCTGATCGATCAGCTCGAAGGGCTTGAGGCGGAAGAGCACCGGCGGCGGGCCAGGGTCCAGCGCGCTGACCATTGGCTCCTGTTGTTGGGGCTCGCCGGGCTGAACTGTGGACGGCCTTGAGCGATGGGTGTACCACCACATACCTGACAGCCCTGCGGCAGACAGCAGCATCAGGATCGAAAAGAGCAGCAGGATCCTCATAGCTTGGGGATCAGGTAGATCGCGACGAACAGCAACATCCAGACAGCGCTGACGAAGTGCCACCAGATACAGGCAATGTCGACGCCGATATGTCGCTCGGCGGAGTAGCGCCCATCGAGAGTGCGCTTGAGCACCAGGCCGAGGATACCCAGGCCGGTCAGCACGTAGGCCGCGTGGAACCCTGTCAGCACGTAGTAGCACGAGCCATAGGTCATGCGCAGCGGGAGCCCTTCACGATGCAGCGTGACCCACTCGAGGATCTGGATCCCCATGAACAGGACGCCGAGCAGGGCGGCAAGTCCCAGGCCGTAGCGCGTGCCACGCTGGTTGTCCCGCCGGATCGCCCGGGTGGCGAGTAGTGCGGGAACGGCGCTGATCAGGATCAGTAGAGTATTGAAGCTGGACATCCCGAGCTGCAGCTCGGGGACGCCCGGCGGCGGCCAGTTGTCGGCGTGGGTCTTGTACAGCACGATGTAGGCCCCGACCAGCGCGGAGAAGAACATCGATTTGGAGAACAGGAACAGGCCGAGGCCGAAGCGAGCCACATCGTGCTCTTTTCTGGCGGCAGCCTGTGCAGCGGTAACGGGTGCAACCATGGGTTCGTTCCTACAGGGCCTGCTTGTCTAGCGCCAGCAGGGCGAGCAAAGCGGGCAGGTAGATCAGCGAAAAGATGAATACCGTGCGGGCCGTGGCGGTCATCGGGGACAGGCTGAAGCGCAGGGCGGTAGCGGTGAAGGCCAGGCCGAGCAGTAGGGCGCCGATAAAGTACAGCTCGCCGCCGAGTCCGACCAGGCCGGGAGTCAAGCTGGCGATGATCAGCGCTATGCAGTAGAGCACCATCTGACGTCCCGTGACCTGGCCCTTGGGGTCGAGCACCGGCAGCATCGGCATTCCCGCCGCCCGGTAGTCTTCGCGGTAGATCCAGGCAATCGCCAGAAAATGGGGGATCTGCCAGAGGAAGATGATGGCGAACAGGGCCCATCCGCCGATCCCGAGCTGACCTTGAGCGGCGGCCCAGCCGATGACCGGTGGCAGTGCGCCGGGGATGGCGCCGACAACGGTGCACAGCGAGGTGCGTGTCTTGAGCGGTGTGTAGACCAGTGCATAGCCCAGCACCGTGCCCACGGTCAGTACGGCACACAGCGGTCCGACTGCCAGCCAGAGATAGACCGAGCCGACTGTCGATAGCAGCAGTCCCAGCAGCATCACATCTCGCGGGGTCATCCGGCCGGAGGGCAGCGGGCGTTCACGGGTGCGATTCATCCGAGCGTCCAGGTCCCGCTCCCAGACCATGTTCAGCGCGGAGGATCCAGCCGCGGCCAGCAGCACGCCGAGCAGGGTGTGCAGCAGCGGCATCAGCTTGAATGTGGGGCTGGCCAGGTAGTACCCGGCACCGGTTGACAGCGCGACCATCAACGCGATTCTGGGCTTGGCGATGGTGATCAGATCGGTCAACCGGGAGGCCCTGTCGAGCGGTTCGGCGATCTCGGCAGTCGGACTCATCGGGCGGCTGGCTCCAGTTGGGGCACAGCGACAGCCTGTTGTTCCCTGGACGGCGCCGACCAGTAGAGCCGATGGATCCGCAGCGTGAGCAGCCAGGTCAGTCCCAGCAGGAGTGCGCCGTTGGCCACGTGGAGGGTCGTCGGCATCACTGCGCGCCATGAGGTGATCGTCATCACGCCCAGTGCGATCTGCATCACCAGGGTGCCGGCCACGCCTTGAGCCAGGTAGACCAGCTTGGATTGGCCGGGGTGGTTGTGATGCACACGAATCACCAGCCAGGCGATGGCGAGGGTCACGGTTATCGCGCCGACCCGGTGAGCGTAGTGGATCCATTGAACCCCCGGGGCATCCTGAGCGGGCATCCAGCGGCCGAACACGTCGGGAAACGTGGGTATGGCCAGGCCGGCGCCCGCGTGGCGCATCCAGGCGCCCAGCAGCAGCTGCCAGAAAAGGATGCCCATCGTCAGAATGCTGATGGTTCGCAGGTCGGGGCGGTGGGAGGCGGGCAGCGCAGAGCGATCGGCTTTCCACCATTTACTGGTGACGACGGCCAGGGTGATGGTCAGGCAGAGGAAGATCTGTGCCAGACAGCCATGGCTGACCGAGAGCGCGGTGGGCAGCTGGTAACGCACGGTCAGTCCGCCGAGGATGCCCTGGAGTACAACGGCGGCCAGGGTCACCAGTCCCAGCCAGCGGACCCAGCGTCTGTTCTCGGCGAAGATCAGCCACAGGGTAAGCACCAGCGTGATCAGGCCGATCGCGCTAGCTACCATCCGGTGGCCGTGCTCGAAGAACACGCCCCCCTCCATGTTCGGGAAGAACTTGCCGAACGAGAGCGGCCAGTCCGGCACCGCCAGTCCTGAGCCCGTGCTGGTCACCAGACCGCCGACGAATATCAGCAACAGCGTCGAGACCGCAAGAACCTGCGCACAGCGGTGCATCTTAGTGCGCCTGTTCTCCGCCATTGGCCGGGGTGTCGGCGGTGGCGAGGGTCTGGGGCAGCCAGTCCTGTCCGTTCAGACGCATCGACTCCGGTACGGCATACTCGTAGGGCCCCCGATAGACCTGCGGTGGCGCCGGGTAGTTGTGCTCCGGAGCCGGGCAGGCGACAGACCACTCGAGGGTGTTGGATTCCCAAGGATTGTCCGCTTCCGCCTTCTCGCCCTTGAACAGCGAGATGACGAAGTTGGCGATGAACAACAGCTGAAACGCGCCGAGGAAGAAGGCCGACCAGCTGATGAACACGTTCCAGGTGATTGCATCTCGCAAGAAGCCGTACACGCCGGGGTCGGCGATTCTTCGCATGTGCCCCCAGGCGCCGATCTGATGCATCGGGAAGAAGGTCAGGTTGAAGAACAGCATCGTGCCCCAGAAGTGGACCTTGCCCCAGAAGGGATCCATCAGCCGCCCGAACATCTTGGGAAACCAGAACTGGATCCCGCCGAAGACGGCGAACAGCGTCCCGCCGAAGACGACATAATGAAAGTGGGCCACGATGAAATAGGTGTCGTGGATGTGGATGTCCACCGGCGTGGCCGCCATGAAGATCCCTGAGAGGCCACCGATGACGAACATCGAGACGAAGCCGATCGAGCACAGCGTCGGCACGGTGAAGCGAATTCGACCGCCCCACATCGTTCCCAGCCAGTTGAATGTCTTGATCGCGCTGGGCAGGGCGATGAACATCGTCGAGATCATGAAGGCAAAGGCGATGTAGGGGTTCATCCCCGACATGAACATGTGGTGGCCCCAGACGACGAAGCTGAGCCCTGCGATCGCCATCATCGAGTAGACCATTGCCTTGTAGCCGAAGATCGCCTTGCGGCAGCCCACGGCGAGCATGTCGGAGGCGAAGCCCATCGAGGGCAAGATCAGGATGTAGACGGCCGGGTGGGCATAGAACCAGAAGATGTGCTGCCAGAGCAGCACCTGGCCGCCTTTCTGCGGAACGAAGAAGTTGGTCCCGACCATCCGGTCGAGCAGCAGCATGCCCAGGCCGGCGGTCAGCACGGGTGTGGCCATCAACTGCAGAATCGCGGTGATGAACTGGGCCCAGGTGGTCAGCGGCAGACGCCACATCGAAAGGCCGGGGGCCCGCATCTTGAGGATCGTGGTCATGTAGTTGACCGCGCCCATCACCGAGCTGGTGCCGATGAAGATCAAGCCGATGCACCACAGGTTGACACCCCAGTACGTGGCTTGCCATGAATCGCCGTACTTGGCTGACAGCGGGACGTAGCTGGTCCATCCCCCGGGCGCAGCTCCGCCGGGCACCAGAAACGAGGCGAACAGGCACACCGCGCCGGGCCAGAAGGTCCAGTAGGACAGCGCGTTGAGCCGCGGGAAGGCCATGTCGTGGGTGCCGATGTGCAGTGGGATGAGGAAGTTGCCGAAGGCACCGACGATGATCGGGATGACGACCGCGAAGATCATCAGCGTGCCGTGCATCGTGACCACCATGTTGTACTGGTCGCCCTGGAGCGAGCCCGGATAGGCCAGCTGCAGTCGGATCATCATCGCCAGGCCCCCGGCGAAGAGCATGAACAGCAGCGAGGTGAACAGAAACTGCTTGCCGATGGTCTTGTGGTTCAGTGACCAGAAGTACTTGAACCACCAGTGCATCGGTGATTCGTGGCCGTTGTCCTGGCTCATTGATTGCTGCCCTTCTTCTTTTTAGCGCCCTTTTTCTTCTTGGTCTTGACTGTCTTGTCGCGGCGCAGGAACTCCTCGATCTTGGTCGTCTGGGCATTCTTGGCCCAGGCCCAGCCCCAGTGCTTTTTGCGGTCCTTTTTCTCCCGGGCGAATTGCGCCTTCAGCTCTTCTTTGGTCAGTCCGACCGTGGTCCAAGGCTTAGCGGTGTTCTTTTCCTTCCACTCGTTGTAACTGTCCTCGTCGAGAACCGTCATCTCGGCCCGCATGTTGGTGTGGCCCTGGCCGCACAACTCGGCGCAGGCTAGCTCGAACGTCCAGGGGTTCGGTCCGATGAGCGGTTTGTTGTACTTGCGTGCATACTCGTAGTTGGTCATCGAGGAGTGGAACCAGATCGGGATGGTCAAACCCGGGACAGCGTCCTGCTTGACCCGATGGTACGGCAAAAAGAAGCTGTGCAGCACGTCCGCTGACCGCATCTGTACCAGCATGGTTCTCTTGGAGGGGATGACCAGGCTCGTGCTCACGTAGTCATCGTAGGTGTTGAATGCTCCGTCCGGCCCAGGGTAGCGGAAAAACCAGTTGAACTGGACCGCGAGGACCTGGATCCGGATGGGCGGTTTGCTGCCGTCCAGTGGCTTGACCGCCGGGAACTGCGTCTTGATATCCATCCAGGCGGACCGCTGGACTAGCCCGAGTACCAGAAGCATGATCGCTGGTGTGATCGTCCAGATCAGCTCGAGCTTGTGCGAACCATGGCGGTAGATCCCCTCGTTGCCCTCCCGCTCGCGGTACTTGAAGCAGTAGTAGAGCAGGAGGCCCTGCACGCCGAAGAAGGTCAACCCGGTGA
>CAZANL010000086.1:0-5488 GCA_964486115.1 uncultured Planctomycetota bacterium | reverse complement strand
GTCGATCTGGTCGCCGTAACCCTCGGCTGCGTGAGGGATCAGGTCGCCCCACCAGTTGATCGCGTCCGCCTCGGGAAGGGCCACGACCATTCCGGCCAGGAACAGCCCCGCGACGGTGGTTTTGAAACGGTGCATCCGTCTCCTCTCCCTATCAGATCGCTACTTGACCTCGAAGGTGACCTGGGTCGCCTTGCCGGCCGTGACCAAGACTGTTTGACTGCTCCCGCTGAAAGACTCGTGCCATACCGAGAGCGTGTAGCTCCCGGCCGGCAGCATCTTGATCGTGCCCCCACCCTGCTGGTCGGTCGTGCAGAAGAAGGGATGATCGACCACGTGGATTCTCGCCGCCATCCACGAGTGAATCTGACAGCTGGTCTTGATCCCCTCCGCAAGGGTGTTGAACGGAACCTCCCAGATGTTAGCGCCCTGACCTTGACCCCTGTTGAACCTCGTCTCCGGATCCGGTCCTTGCATGTTGACGTTGTGCGCCGTGTGGTCCCCGTTGCGAACGTAGAGTATCTGGCCCTTGACCAGCCCGAGCACGTGGGGCACGTAGACGCAGCCGTG
Organism: uncultured Planctomycetota bacterium; assembly: GCA_964486115.1. Classification (GTDB taxonomy): domain Bacteria; phylum Planctomycetota; class JACQVV01; order JACQVV01; family CAZANL01; genus CAZANL01. The sequence goes on along the minus strand of CAZANL010000086.1, from coordinate 4,921 downwards.
CTGATCCAGCGTGCGCGGGGGTGGGGTCTTGTGGCTGACGCCCGAGGGGCCCGGTCCAGCTTGACGAAAGCCCAGGGAACTGCGTCGCCGTTGACCAGTCGCTGTTCTGCGAAGACAGGTGTCGAACCATGGACCACGGCGCAGTCCCGAAAGCTGCCGAGCTGGATGCGCTGCCTGCCGATCTTCGGACCGATGTACTTGACCTTGATCACGATCTGGCCGGCCTTTTTGGCGGACACACCACTGACTGCGTCCCAGCGCTTCGCACCACTGAGGTCGGCGTTGGCCGGCCACTTGGGTGGTTCGAGCTTGCCGCCGGTGGCGCCACGATCGACCTCGGTCCAGCGATCGAGTATGACCGCATTCACGGTGGCAGCCACCGTGATCAGAAACGGTACACCCAGCGCTGCCGCGAGGATACAGTTCTGCACTAAACGCTTTTCCATCCGGGGGCTCTCCTACCTTTTCTTGACCACCATCAGGCCGCGGGTCTCGGGGGCCTGGATTGACGCCGGGTTTGTTTCGTAGCACCAGTAGGTGCCTGGCGTGCCCACCTTGAACTGGATTGTCGCATGCGCGCCTGTCGGAATGTTCACCGGAGCTGCGTGGTCGGTGACCGCCAGGCCGTGGGAGATGCCGGGAATCCCGTCCATGTCGTAGACCTTCAAGGTGACCCGATCCCCCTTCTTAACCTCGAACTCCACCGGTTCGATCTGTCCGCGCCTGATGTGGAGTATGACGGTGACCGTGGTCTTGCCTTGGCGGGTCAGCCCGGAGGCTGGCGGTGCGAGGGCCCCCGTTGGTGTGGCCCCGCCTTCAACCGTCAAGTGGTTGGCGTTGATCACGATTGCGCCGGACGCACCGCTGCCCAGCGGCGACTGGGTCAGAGGGCTAAGGCTGCGAGAGCCTAGCAAGACCAGGTTGGCGACCTGCAAGGGACCGGTCGGCAGGTACTGGTCGCTGGAGCGGGCACACAAGGCCAGCACGGTGGCCGTACCGCGGGCCATTCCGGTCACCTGGTAGGGCACGGAGGTGCGCTTGATCACGTAGTCCGACCGGCCGTCGATCGCTCGCTGAAGATCCCACTTGACCACCTCGGAACCCGTGTAAAGTCCGGTGTAGACGTGTCCCTGATGATCCACAACGCTGTCCGTGGGTCCGTTGCCCAGGCTCACCTCGGCCTTGATCGAATTGCTGATCTCGGACTGGCTAAGCGGTCTATATTTTGGCACCTTCCCCTGCTTCACGGGCGCCGCCTGGGAGGTGATTCCCTTGGCCAGGGCCAGGGTGCGTCGGGTTGCCTGCCGGATATCGATCACCGCCACCGTCTTGCCGCTGCGGCAACTGGCCAGCAAGTAATCCTTGTGGATCGCCAGTCCGGCCGGATGCCGACCGACCGGGATGTCCCGGGCCACCAGGCTGGCCGGGAGGATAGGGATGCCCAGGGTGAGCTTGACCATGCGTTGCTTGCCGGAGCTAGTGACCGGCAGTGTGAATGACCTCCCGGGCTTACGAAGGGTGACATCCTTCAGGTTGGCGATCAGGTCTCCCTGGGCCAGACCGGCGGCAGCCGCCGGGGTCCCAGGGGTGACGTTTCTGACCTCGAAGCCCTTGCCCTTGATCGGGGCGCCGGACACGCCGAGCAGGACTTCCGGCCGGCTCAGTGCATCCTTGCTCTTGTTGATGTCGATCGCATAGACGCTGCCGGTCTTGCGTGACGCCATGTAGTTCTTCTCCGGCCGCGGCCAGCTAGCGCTGACGAAGACCCATTCGGTGTCCGGCGAGAACTCGCAGCGGATCGGGTTGGCCCCCAGGGCAACGTGAAAGACGCTGGTGAGAGTCTTCCGATCGAGGAACGTCACCAGCCCGGTGCGGCGGCTTCCGGACTGGCCGACCACCACGACGTATGCGCTCTCGGAGTGTGCGGCCACGTCGCTGGGCGCCTGCATATCGGTGATCTGCGCCATCTGCGTCACGCGGAAGCTGTTGAGCGAGATGCGAGCCAGCCGGCCGTATAGCTTGTCGACCGCATACAGCAGGGAACCGCGATGGGCCAGTTGACTCACGTCGCCACGCAAGCCCCCCGTACTTTTCAGCGTGTTTCGACCATCTGGGTCGGCTTCGGTAGCATAGCCATGGGCACCGCGCGGTTCGAAGACCGGCAGGGTCTGGAGCAGACGGCCAGAGGGAAGTCCATAGACGCGCACGTCCCCCGCAGTTCCGCCGGGCACGAAGGCGTAGTCCGTGTCCAGTGCTCCCTGAGGTACGTGGACGATGTTTGCTGCGGGATCGGGCTCGGTTCGGCCGGTCCACTGGCCTGCGCCAAATGCCAGCAGTGCGATGCCGAGCAGCGCGACGCTGAACAGGACGATCCGTTCACCTGGTTCCATGGAGTGGTCTCCTCGGTCGGTCCAGTTATTTCTTGGTCGTTGCGGGCTTGACGATCAGGGTGCCGGTCATCTGGGCCAGGACATTCCCAGGTGCGCTGTGCACCGGGTTGTAGATCTTGAATGTCCCGGCCTTGTCGGCGCGCAGGATCAGCTTCTTCGACTCGTTGCTGGTTACGCCCGTCAGGTAGACTTGCTGTTCGTAACCTGCGATGGCAAGGCCTTGACCCTCCCCCAGGCCGTTGTCCGCCGTGCGGAACACGATCAGTACCAGATCGCCTTGGTTGACCACGATCGAGTTATCGGCCAGCGGTTCCCAGCGCTCGACGGCCGAGCTGCGCTTGCTCTTGCTGTCTTTCGAGGCCACCTTGGTCAGTCTCTCGTAGGTCCACGCACGCGAGCGGATACAGACCTCCATCTTGGGACGTCCAGGCACACGAATCGGGCGCTGCTTGTCCACCGTGGGGCGGGGCTGATTCTTCCCCATGTCGTATACGTAGGCGGCCAACGCCCAGATCTGTTGACGGGTCAGCGTGCCCACCGGCGGTCCCGGTGGCCCGTGTTCCGGCATGCCGCTACTGTCGAGGCCGCGCGAGATGGTCAGGGCGATGTCCTCGATGGTGTGGCCCCGCTTGAACAGCCATGGCTGATGGAAGTTTCGCGGTAGGATCGGGCTCTTGGTCTTGGCGCCGGCCGAGGTGTCCATCTGCTCTGCCGCCGAGTTGCCATCTCCCCGGCCCGTCGCCCCATGACACTTCTCGCAGTTGTTCTTGTAGACCTCCGGCATCGTCTTGGCCAGCGCGGGTGGTGTGGGACCTGCTGGTCGCGGGCCGAGGAGCCCTTCGATCGGTTTGCCCCTGTCGTAGAATGCTGTGCGGGTCCATTTGGAGCCGAAGGTCTTGATGTACTGGATGACGTTCCAGATCTGTTCGTGTGACAGCGTCCTGGCGAATCCCGGCATCGGGGTGCCACGCAGGCCGAGCGAGAGCGTGCGATACAGGTCTTCATCGTGGGGCAGGCGACCCTGCGAGGTCGTCTTGAAGCGATAGTTGGCCTGAGCAAGGTGCCGCGGCCGGATGGGCAGGAAGTTGGAGAACTGGCCATCCGCCTCGCCCTTGGCTCCGTGGCAGTGGGCGCAGTACTGGTCATAGACCGTCTTGCCCTTGGCGATCTGCTGCTCAGCCAGCGCGACCTGCTTTTTCAACTCGTCCCGCTTGGTTTCCATCTTCTTGCGCCACGGGGAGCTCTTTTTGCGCCTTTTGATTTTCTTGTTCAACAGGGCCAGCTCACCGCGCTTTTTGTCCGTGAGTTTCTTGATTTCCAGCGGACCGAGTCCAGCGATGGGGGAGCTGGGGACCTTGTGTTTCCACCACGAGATCGACGAGGAGTTGTCGACCGAATCGGGGATACTCGGCGCCCAGATCGTGATCCAGATGGCCCCGACAAGGAACATGCCCAGTATGAAAAGGACGGTCACGTTACCTCTCATCCTGCTGTCTCCTCCATAGGTGGGACTGACGGGTCGTGCTCTGCAGCCTGCCAGCAAGGCGAGAACATTAACATGTAACAGTCAGATTTCAACCCCATAATAATGGCTCATTGACGGCGTTATCGATGCCATTTGATCAGGCTTGCTGGTCTGTTCAGCGAACAGAAGGTCAGAACTGGCCAATACGAATACATCGGCCTAATTGACAACACGCGTGGCACCACGGGTGTACCAGCGATGGTGTCCGGCGTCACTCGGAGTACAGGATACGGTAGTGTTGCGGTGGTCTCCCAGGTCGAACGATCGGGCTTGCCGCGAACCGGACGATTCAGGGCGCTGGCACGGCTCTCGAGCGGGTTGACCAGACGAGCCGCGGGCGCCGCCGGGGGAGGTCCTTGCCGGACCGATTGGAATCCGTCCGCGACAGATCAAACGTTGTGCCGCTCGGCCATGTACCAGTGAGACGTGAAAGTCAAGACACGACAAGCGATGATCCTGGTCGAAGGGCTGGCCCGCCACTATCGGATTGGTGATGAGCTGGTCCGGGCGGTGGATGGTGTGGATCTGGAGATCGGCCGAGGAGAGTCGGTGGCGCTGCTCGGGCCGTCTGGCTCCGGCAAGTCGACCTTGATGCATCTGTTAGGGGCGCTCGATCGGCCCAGCGTCGGCACGATCGTCGTCGATGGTCAGGACCTGTCGCGTCTGAGCGAGGCGAAGGCCGCCCGTTACCGGAGTCGTAACATCGGGTTTGTCTTTCAGTCCTTTTATCTGCAGTCTCACCTCTCGGCCCGGGAGAATGTCGAGTTGCCGCTCAAGCTGGCCGGTGTGCCTCGCGCCGAGCGCCAGCAGCGCGCCGAGCAGCTGCTGACGGCGGTGGGACTCGAGGATCGTCTGGCCCATCGCCCGACTGAACTGTCCGGCGGGCAGCAGCAGCGGGTCTCGATTGCCCGCGCACTGGCCAATGACCCGCAGATCCTGCTGGCGGACGAACCGACTGGAAATCTCGACAGCCGGACCGGACTCGAGATGATCGAGCTGTTCGGGC
>CAZANL010000085.1:0-11717 GCA_964486115.1 uncultured Planctomycetota bacterium | reverse complement strand
CGCGATCAAGATCCTCTCCCGACAGCTGGTCAAGAACAAGAAGTTCGTCGCCCGCTTCGAACGCGAAGCCCGCATGGTGGGCAAGCTAAACCATGCGAACATCGTTGCCGGCATCGACAGCGGCAAGGAAAACGGCGTCTACTATTACGTGATGGAGTACGTCGAGGGGCAAGAGCTCGACGAGCTGATCGACGAGAAGGGCCGGCTAGAGGAGCCCGAGGCACTCGGCATCGCCATCCAGGTCGCTCGCGCGATCGAGCACGCCGCCTCCCACGGCATGGTCCATCGCGACATCAAGCCAGAGAATGTCCTGCTTTCCACCGAAGGAGTGGCAAAGCTCTGCGATCTGGGCCTGGCCAAACCCGAAGATGACGATGCGAACCTGACGATGGCTGGCACCTCGATGGGAACACCGCACTACATTTCGCCAGAGCAGGCTCAAGGCCTGACCGATAAGATCGGCATTCGCAGCGACATGTACTCGCTCGGCGCATCACTCTGGCACGCACTGATCGGCGATGTCCCCTTTCGCGCCGACACGTCGGCGATGGTGCTTGCCGCGCACATTGACGAGCCGCTGCCCGACCCGAAAAAGCTCGCCCCCCACCTGTCGAACGCCACCTGCCGGCTTCTGCGGCGGCTGCTGGAGAAATCGCCGGAGGACCGCCACGAGAACCCGACGGAGTTGATCAAGGAGATGCAGGCGATTCTGGACGGCAAGCCTTTGCCGCCAAGGCCCCAAAAAAACCAAGTCAGTGACAAGGTGCTGGTTTCCAGCAAGAAGGCAGGACTGAGCCCCCGCTCGACCGGACGCCGCCGGGGACGCCCTCAGACGGCACGCCATCCGGATGACCGTCCCGCACGGCGCCCCCAAAACGACAACAGCGCACTGCTAGCCGCCTTGGTCGGCGGCGCGGTGTTGTTGCTGGTGGTGGGCCTGGCCCTCACGGCCGGCAAGGACAACGGCGGCACCACCCAGGCAACCACCACCAAAAGAGCCAAGAGAGAACAGGCCGCCACCCAGGACGAGGGCGCAGCGGCTCGCGCAGCACTGAGCGCCGCGCGCGGACAGAGCGCAAAGATCCGCAAATTCCTCAGGGCCAACCCGACAGCCTACGCCGAGGCGATCAAGCGCCTCGAGGCCCTCAGCAACCAGTACAGGGACTGGCCACTGGCCGTTGCCGAGATCAAGCAGCGGATCGCCGACATCCGCAGCAAGGCTGAAAGCGAGGTCAGCCGGTTACGTCTGACGCTCGACTCCGACGTGACCCGCCTGCTCGGGCGGGGCAAGCTCGGACAGGCCTACGACCTGCTGGCTAGCTTTCCCGAGTACCTCGAGTTCACCGCCGGGGCCAAGGACCTGCTGGACAAGCGCGCCAAGCTGGCTGGCACGCTGAAAACCATGTGGCAGGAGCTGATCGTAAAGGCCGATAAGCTCGAGCAGGACGATAAGCTTCATCAGTTGATCGCGCTTTACCGCGACGCGCTCGACCATTTCGACAAGGGGCGCCAGCAGGAACTTCGGGACCGGATCCGCCTAATCAAGAACCGGTTGGCCAGCGCCGCGGACACCGCTCTGGCACAGATCAGGGCCGAGTTCGACAAAATGAGCGAGCAGCTCAGCAAGGCGCTTCGCAACCGTGAGTTCCTCAAGGCCCAGAGGCTGTTGCGTCCGCTGAGTGAGCGTGCCGCAGCCTACCCGAAACGTCCAGAGCTGGAGGCCATTCACAACGTTACCTGGGACCTGCGCCTGCTGGTCCTGCTGCAGACAGCGTTCGAGGCCTCTTCCCCGAGCCAGCCGGCCAGCCTGGTCGCCCCCGAGCAGTACGTTATGCAGGCGGAAAAGAAGAAGACAACAGACGTCCGCTGGCCCCTGGCGGTGGCGGTCTTCTACTACTACGCCGAAGAGTATGGGCCGGCGCTGGCATGGATGAAGAAAGCCCAGACCGCCGGTCTGGACACCTCGCGGCTGAGCAAGCGTCTTCTGCCTCGAATGGAGTCCTGGCTGGAGGAAGCCGCCAAGAAAGCATTCGAAGAGCTCAAGCTGCTGGACGAAGGCATCGACTGGAGCAATGCCGACGAACGGGAGGGGTTTCGGCTGGCGATCGAGAGCTTCCTCAAAGAGTACGGCCAGACCGAGTTCGCCAAGGCGAAGGCGGACGTGATCGAGGGCTGGAAGAGCCGCCTGCAAAAACCCCAGCCCAAGAAAGCCGTGTCGGGCAGGAAAGTCGACCTGAAGGACCTGAAGAAGTATCTCAACGGCTTAGTGCTCAAGTGGGACAGCCGGAAGCTACTGCTGGTCATCCGCTACGACTTCAAGAAGACGTCGCAGCTGAAAGACTGGAAGGTCGAGGGAGGTGGCGGACAGGGCCGGGGACGAGATCCTCGGGGTGGCGGTGGCGGAGACGAGGACGCCGCCAAGTGGGAGATCAAGAAGAAGGGCTGGATCACCGGCGGCGGCCGAACCGGGTTCTACAACCTGATCCATTTCCAGAATCCGGTCTCGCTGACCTGCCATCTCACCTCGCCGGCGCCAAGATTCTGTGGTGTCTCGATCCACATCGAGAGCGCGACCAAGCGGTACAAGTTCGGCTTCAATTTCGACGGGGGCGACGGTGGACGGGGACGCGGATGGGGACGAGGACGGGGGCGTGGACGCTCCTACGTGGGCCGCTATATCACGCTGATCGACGGATCACAGGCCCCCAACCTACTCTCGACCTCCAGCCGCAAGATGAAGGAAGACATGGTCTACAAGATGAGTGCCATATCGAAGAGAGGGCAGCTCTTGTTCAACGTCAACGGCAAGACCGAGGTGAGCGCCAGCGACAGCACGCTGAAGTCCGGCCGCGTCGGCCTCGACGCCTTCGACTCCGAGGCATCCTTCACCAATGTGCGGATCGAGGGCAAGGTCGACCGCAAATGGGCCGAGGAGTTCCTCAGAAAGAAATATGCCGAGGAACAGAAGGCCGGCGACCCCGAGGAAGCGAAGAAGTAAGAGAACTTAACTCGGTCCAGGCCACCCAGACGCATACCTGGCAGAACCCACCCTTTGCTCGAGCTCGATCAGCCCCGCCAGAGCTCTCCCATCCGAGACCAAAGCCGGGTCGCAGCAGCTCGCGCCCCGGCATTGATCGTCGGGAGATCCAGCCCCGGATACCGGCCGTCGCGATAGATCCAGCGCCCGCCCGCGAGCGTGGCGACGACATCCGTGGAGGCGATCCCGAAGATCAGGTGACCGTCCAGGTTTTCCTCATTCAGCGGAGTCGGCGGATCGTAGGCCAGCAGTGCGATATCAGCCCGGCCCCCCACCTCCAGGCTGCCCCCGCCGACCAGGCGCTGCCCACCATGCAGCATCGCACGGGCCGCATCGAAAGCCAGCGGGTCGCCACCATCCCGCGCCTTGTACCAGGCCGCCTTGGCCTCCGCCAAGATGTCGCCGTCGATGCCGTCGGTGCCCAGCGCCTTGCGCTCGGGAAAACGACTCGGGCGGGCATGCCCGACATGGTTGTTCATGTTGCTGCGGGCATTGTGGACCGTCCAGCAACCGGCTGCCGCGACGCGGTCGATCTGCGCGTCCTCCAGGTGGATCAGGTGCGCCAGCACCGTCCCATCGATCAGCAACCCGGCGTTGTCCAGACGATCGACCAGGGCTGAGGAGGAACCGCCCCGCAGATCACACGGATCCTCGGCCACATGGATGTGGCACGACATGCCGGCCGCGCGTGCAGCCTCACCGCAGCGCGCCAGTCCCTGGTCAGTGAGCGTGAATGCAGCATGAATGCCGAACAGATCGCCGCGCAGGGCCTCGGCCATACCCGCCTCGAACTGCTCGGGAGTTCCCCGCTCGGTCACCTCGTAACACAGCACTCCCCGCAGCCCCACCTCGTCGAGCGCCCCACGCAAGGCCGCCAGCGATCCCTCGATCGCGCAGGGGGAGGCGTGATGGTCAACCAGTGTGGTCACCCCGCAGCGCGCCGCAGCCAGCGCGCCGACCAGGCCGCTGTAACGGATCATCTCGAGGTCGAGCGACCGATCGAGCACCCACCAGACCTGCTCGAGGATCTCCGGAAAATTAGTCGGAGTGACCGGCGGTGATGGCATCCCGCGGGCCAGCGCCGAGTACAGGTGGGTATGGGCCACCACCAACCCGGGAAAGACCAGATGTCCCGAGGCGTCGAACAACTCCTCATCGGCCTCGAGCTCGAGCGCTGTCCCTCGCCCGGTAATCAGCCCCTCGGAGATGCGCAGATCGCCCCGCTCGACGGTCGGCCCACCCAGCTCGACCAGTATTCCACCTCGAATCAGGATGCTCATCCGACGATCTCCCGCACCGCTTCCAGCGTAGGTGGGATCTCATGTGTCCGACCCGCCGCCGCGATCGCGGTCTTGATATCCTTCAGTCCGTTGCCGGTGACCAGCACCAGCACCGACTCATCGGGCCCGATGAGCCCCGCATCCCGCGCCACCCCCACGCCGGCCGCCGAGGTGATCCCGGCGGGCTCGCCAAAGACTCCCGAGAGACGTGCGGTCAGCCGCATCGCTTCGAGAATCTGCTCGTCGCTGACCGTCACGTAGGCGCCACCGCTATCTCGCACAGCCCTCACCGCCTTGCGCCAGTTGCGCGGAACACCGACGGCGATCGAATCAGCCAAAGTCTCGGGGGTCATCTCGACCAGCTCGCCGCCGCTCTCGAAGGCGGCCGCTACCGGCGCCGCACCCGCCGCCTGGACCCCGAGGAGCTTCGGCTGCTTCTCCGCGACACCTAGCAGCGCCATCTCGGCCAGTCCCTTGCCCACGCCGGCAATCGTGCAGCCATCCCCCACCGAAACCGCGACCCAATCCGGCATCTGGCCGGCCAGGCGCTCACCGATCTCGAGCCCAGCGGTCTTCTTGCCCTCGACCAGGTAGGGGTTGATTGCGCAGTTCCGGTTGTACCAGCCGAACTCCGCCGCCACCTCACTGCACAGGTCGTAGGCGGTGTCGTAAGAGTCCTGGACCTGAAACACCTGCGCACCGAACATCAGCAGCTGAGCTACCTTGGGTTCGGGTGCCCGCTGCGGCACGAAGATCGATGCGGGCAGGCCGACCGCCGCTGCTGCGCCCGCCAGACTCGAGGCGGCGTTGCCAGTCGACGCGCACACAACTCGCGTGGCTCCGAACTCCAGCGCCTTGGCCACACCCAGCGCGCTGGCGCGATCCTTCAGCGACCCGGTCGGGTTGCGGCCATCGTCCATGACCCAGACTCGACCGACACCGAGAGCACCCGCCAGGCGGGGCACCTCGTATATCGGAGTCCAGCCGACCTGCAACGGTGGCAGGGTATCGTGCGGACCAATGGGTAGCAGCTGACGATAGCGCCAAATGCCTGGCCCCTCGAATGGCGGGCGGACCTGATCGTAGTCGTAGCGAACGTCCAGGATCCCGCCGCAGTCGGGGCAGGTCAGCAGATCGCCGGGCGGATGACCGGCGTCACAAACGGTGCAGCGTAGCTCTGTTAGCATGACAAACTGATGACGGCCTGGCGATTGTACTATATGCTGTCGCCTTCACAGGATTTGCTTTGGGAGGAGATTAGGATGAGAGGCTTCACCTTCATCGTGATGCTGTTGCTGCTGAGTGGCTGCCAGATGAACCGCAACCCGATCGAAACCCACAGGCATGGCGTGCGCCTGGCCAAGCTCCACCTGGAGAAAGACCTCAATTACCAGAGGAAAGAGCTGACCCTTCGCGGCGAGGACGACCTCGAGAATCTCGAGTGGCAACGATTCTGGTCACAGATGGATGCATCCGGCACCCCCTCGGCCAAGATGATCCAGTGGAACAACCGGATGCACACGCTCTACGCGGTCTACTTCAACCCGCTGGATCCAGATCGGCAGGCAATCTGGGTCTTCGTCGATCGCAACACGGCCCAGATCGCCGGGGTGATGCCGACGGTTCGACTTCACGACAAGTAGCCCGCGCTACTTGCCGTTCTTCTCGTCCTCGATCAGACCGAATACTTTCCGAGCGATCAGTTCGTTGACGTAGCGCTTGAGCAGGTTGCGGGTTCCCTCGTCCAGATCATCGCCGGGAGTCAGCCAGCCCAGAGGCACCTGCGCGCCCCCGACGCCCGTCTTGGCGCCAGCGAACTTGGCCCCGAAAACTTTCTGCACGAACTCGTTGGCGTCCACCTTGTCGCTGCTGGTGCGCAAAGAGGCGACGATCCGGTCCGCCACGATGGCGTGGATCACAACCGTATCGATCTCCTCTAGCCGGAGGAAGCGGTCAGCCACATAGGGGATCCCGTCTCGTTTGGAGCCGGGAAGGAAGCCGAGTCCCGCGACCAGCATGCTGCCCTTGACTCGCTTGGCTTCGGTCGCGGCCTGCTCCAGATCGAAGATGTAGGTCGGCAGCGGATAGTTCTCGATCTCGTGCAAGATCGCCTTGTCCACCTTCGGCTGCAGGAACTGGAATGAACTGAAGTCGAGCGGCGTCGTGTTCGACGACGTCATGTGGTGCGTGTCGTTGGAGATGCCGAACAGCAGCGCGGTTGCCAGGTTCGGCCCGACCTGGATGTCCAGGTGTACCAGATGCTCGGTGATCAGCGTACAGGTCGAACCCACCTCACGGATGTCGACGAAGCGTGGCTCACCTTCCGGCCGGTCCTGATGGTGATCGAAGACCGCGTCCGATAGTACGTCAGTGCTCTGGATGTTCTTGCTGCCGGTGTTCGACGCATCGACCAAGATGACGAAGTCGCCCGCCTGCTCATCCAGCTCGTTGATCTCGCGCAGATTGATCCCGAGCAGGTTGACCATCGTCTGGTTCTGCGGGTGCGAAATGCAGCCGCCGTAGTAAATGGTCGCCTTCAGGTCCTTGCGCAGACCGGAGCAGATCCGCTGCACACCGAGCGCGGCCCCGATGGCGTCAGGGTCCGGATTGTCCTGGGTCAAGATCGCGACGCCCTGTCCTTCGGGCAGCGACTCGATCAGCTGGCGGAAGGCCAGGCTCTTTCCGGGGCTCTGGAATCCATCCAGCTTCGGCGACGGTTCTTCTTCTGTAGCCTTCATGGATTAACCCAATCGCCGGCTGAAGTACTTCAGCACCGCGCCCCACATGTCCTCGGCATAGTCGGCCTGATAGCTCTCGGTCCCCTCGAGCCAGAAGCCGGGCCCGGCCCCTTCGTAAGGAATGGTGGTGTGGGTGACCGACTGACGGTCGCAGAGGTTGAGGAACTCCTCCCTCTGATCGGGCGGCATCGTCTCGTCTTGCCCAGGAAAGACAGTGATCAGCTCCGCCTTCATCCCATGCAGGCAGTTGTGGAACTTGTGCGGCTTGAGATCGACCGCACCGGCCTTCTTCTCCTTCCGGCTCAGCTCTGGCTGATCGAGCAGAAACCGCGGATTGACCGCCACGCACGAGCGAACCTGCGGGTTCATCGCCGCGTGCAGGATCGCGTAGTAGGCCCCCAGGCCGAACCCCATGATAGCCAAGGGTTTGTGCCAGACCCAGTGAAGTCGAGAGAACACCTCCCAGGAGCGAGCCAGGTCGTCGACGATCCGCCGGTCTTCCAGCTTCTTGAACCACTCCAGCCGCTGCTCGGCCGTCTCAAGGTGCTTTTTCGGCTTGGGCACCTCGGCCCGGGAGTAGAGATCCGGGGCCTTGGATACGTAGTCGAGAGCAGCCAGCTTGCGCGTGACTTCACGATACGCGTCGGTCAGTCCCTCGACGTCATGAAGGACCATCACCCCCGGATAGTGCCCCCAGTCCCGCGGCTTGGACTGGAAGGCATAGATCAGGCGGCTGCCTCGGTTGTAGCGAACTGTGGTAGAAGAGACCGGAAATTCGGTCACGGTGGAGAGAGTCATCCACGGCTCCTTGATGGCTTGGGTCGTGACATTATAGGGGTACTAGCGGGTCACGTCGAGAGACTGCATCTCCTCGAGCAAAGCCTTGGCCTCCGGCTGGGCAAAGTGCTCCCGCACCGGCGAGAGCAATTCGACGAGTGCCTCCGACACCGCTGTCTTGAGGTCTCCGGGGTGCAGGCCCTTTTCCATAAAAACCTTCTCCAGCTCGGGATAGGACGAAAACTCCAGGTTTCCGCCCCACTTCTCGGGCCGCTCGATACGCAGCACGAAGTCCGGGTTGCGAAAAAGCAGCTTCTCGGCCCAGTCGAGAACCGGATTGAACGACGTATCCCCTTCTGCGCAAAAGGCTTTCTTCATCTTGCGGCGAATGTCGTCCGGCTCGTCGGTGATGAACACGGCGGTGTCCGGCTTGGACTTCGACATCTTCATCGCCGCCAGCACCTCTTTGAGCGATTCCGGCGGCACCGGCCACTGCGGAGGCTTCCCGAGCCCCAGGATCAGTGGGTGGTGGATCGCGATCGGCTTGATCGTCTTGCCCGACGGGTCCTTGAGCGGGCGGTGGGTCAGCTTGTGGGCCACGTCCCGGGCGATCACATGCGCCTTTCGCTGATCCATCCCGGCATGGGCGATATGCAGGCCCTGGATGTAGATATCGGCCACCTGCATCGGGGGGTAGATCAGCTTGGCGAAGTCCACCTCGCCGCCTTCGGAGCGGCCCATGATCGTGATCGAGCGCTGGATCCGGGAGAGGCTGGTGTTCTTGCAGACGTCGATCAAGGTGGCCCAGTAATCGTCGTTGTCGTGGTAAAGCTCACTGCCGAGGACCCAATCGACCCGAGCCGGGTCGCCCCCCAGGCACTTCAGGCTCGCCGCCAACCCTTCCTTGAAATACCCGACGGCGATCCGCTTGATCACCTCGCGGTCCCCGCCCAGCTTGTCGTTGATCCAGGAGTGCCAGTCAGCCAGAAAGACGGAGCACTGGACCCCGGCATCCTGGAAGTCCTTCACCTTGCCCATGCACATCAGACCCGTCCCGAGATGGATCTGACCCGAGATCTCCAGGCCGATGTAATGCCGCAGCGGAAAGCCAGCCTCCAGGTAGCGGACCAGGTCCTTTTCGGTCAGCACCTCCTCGGTGTGACGCGTGATCAAACGCATTGCGTCTTGCATGTCGGTCATGGGAGGGCACATTGTAGCGGCAACTTGACTGGCGACAACTAAACGCTAGCCTGTTTGCTGATTCCCGCATTCTTCAGGAGTACGGCATGTCGGACTTCTCCGAAACCACGTATACCAGCTGGGGTGGCGCCCTGATGGATTCGATCAAGGGTGTGCTGATCGGGGGGATCTGTTTCCTGCTCTCGTTCGCGCTGCTGTTCTGGAACGAAGGGCGGGCCGTCACGACTCAGAGGAGTCTCGATGAGGGGCTCGGTTCGATCCAGTCGATCGCGCCGGACAAGGTGGACCCGTCGACAGAAAGCAAGCTGGTCCATATGACGGGAAAGGCGACCACCGCATGGACCCTGAAGGATCCCCAGTTCGGGCTGAAGGCCAACGCCATCCGACTCGAACGTGTCGCCGAGATGTATCAGTGGAAAGAGATCGTCAAGAAGAAGAAGAAACGCCGCAAGACGACCAAGACATGGGAGTACAAGAAGGTCTGGTCCACTGAAGCGATCGACTCGAGCCGGTTCGACCAGCAGAAGTTCAAGGGAAAGGGCGGCACCCCCAATCCCCCGATGAAGATCACCTCGGCCCAGTGGCAGGCCAAGGACGTGCTACTGGGCGCCTACACCCTCTCCCCCGACTTGACATCGCAGATCACGGCAACGGCCAAGCTGAGGCTGGACCAGAAGATGGCCGAGAACCTGCCCGGGACCTACAAGTCGAAGCTCGGCCGAGAGCTCAAGCTGCACGAGGGGGGCCTGTTCTGGAGCCGAAGCGCCGGCACCGCCAGCCGCCCCAATATCGGCGACCAGCGAATCCGCTGGCGAGTCGTCAAGCCGCAGGTGGTCAGTATCATCGCTCAGCAATTCATCGGGTCGTTTCGGCCCTACCAGACCCAGGCCGGCGACAAGCTGAACATGCTGGTGGAAGGTAGCCGGAGCGCCGATGAGATGTTCACGGATGCCAAGAAAGCCAACACCACGCTGACCTGGCTTCTGCGCCTTGTCGGCCTCCTGCTGATGGCGTTCGGACTGTTCATGGTGGGCGGCCCGCTGGTCGCCGTGGTCGACTTCCTACCGTTCCTGGGTGACCTGCTCAGTGTCGGCATCGCCCTGTTCGCCGGCCTCGCCGCAGCCGCGCTCTCACTGGTCACGATCGCGATCGCCTGGATTTTCTACCGCCCGCTGCTCGGGGTCGGGTTGCTGGTCGTGGCCGGCGGCTTGATCTATGGACTCAAGACGATGGGCAGCAAGGCCAGGGCCGGATAGCGACCCACGTGTTCAGCCCACCGCCACCACTCGAGTCGCCAGGCCCATGCGCCGACTGATCCTCCTCGCGCTCTTTCCGCTGACGCTCTCGGCTGACGGCCTGCGCAACGTCAGCCCGCCCGCCGGCTTGACCGGCCTGCCGGCGGGACGGGCGCAGCTGATCGACATCGACGGGGACGGCTGGCTTGATCTGTGCCTCGGCGGCCGGCTCCCCAACAAGCCCGGGGTCTACCGGATCTACCGCAACGTGCCGGGACGAATCTGGGGGCGACGGTTCCGCGAGATCACGGCCCGCACAGGGCTCGGCGACCCCCGCCGTCAACACAGCTTCATTCTCTGGGGGGACCTCGACGGGGACGGAAACCTCGACGCCGTCAGTGTCGCCAACCAGACCGCCGAGCAACACGCCAAGGATCCGCAGACCCACCGCGTCTACATCGGCGCGGGCGGCGGCCGGTTCACCCCACGCCCCACCGATGGCCTGGCGCGCAAGGGACATCGCACGACCCAAGGCGCAACGCTGGCCGACCTCGACCTGGACGGGAGGCTCGACGCCGTCTTCGGCAACAGCTACGACCACTACGGCAAGAGCCTGGTCGCTCAGCCGATGAGGGTCTATCGCGGCGACGGCGACGGCACGTTCAGCGATGTGACCAGCGCCTGGGGCCTGCTCAACAAACAGCCGCCGGGCGGACCGCAGGCCGCGCGACCGCTCTACGGCCTGTCAGCGGCCGACCTCGACGGCAACGGCTACCCCGAGCTGCTCGGTGCGGCCTACGGCCGGCAGTGGAACACCGTCTGGCAACGGGATGCCAAGACCACCCGCTACCGCAACATCGCCGCCCGACTCAAGGTGGATGGAGACACGGTCCGCCACGGCAAGTACCCCGAGTGGGTCCAGGCCTTCTTCATCAAGCGCTCCGGCAAACCCCGTGAAACCGAGAAGCCCTTTCGCTCCAACGGCAACACCTTCGCGCTGGCGCCCTGCGACTTCGACGGAGACGGGGACATCGACCTGTTCTGTGCCTCGATCACCCACGCCTGGGCCGGCGAGGCCAGCGACCTGAGTGCGCTACTGGTCAACCAGCTCAGTGAGAGCGGCAAGCTGGTCTATGCCTGGCAGCTGGTCAAGCTGGACCAGCCCGACCCCCAGACCGGCTGGCGCTGGCGGCCCGGCCTCGGGCTCGATCGAGACCACACCCCGCAGACCGTCAAGCGCTGGAACCAGGGCGACCTGCAGGCCCACTGGGCCGATCTGAACAACGACGGCCGGGTGGACCTGCTGGTCTGCGAATCGGACTACCCGCACAACCGGCTGCGGATCTGGCTGCAGCAACCAGGCCACCGCTTTGCCGCCGCCGAGAAGCAGCTGGGCATCCTCTGGAACAACTGCCCCGGACTGGCACTCGGCGACATCGACCGGGACGGC
>CAZANL010000084.1:6212-11732 GCA_964486115.1 uncultured Planctomycetota bacterium | reverse complement strand
CACATGGCGCCGATTCATCAGATATTCCAACCCTCGCTTCACGCGGGCGTCGTTATAGATCGAGGTGCCCTGCAAGGCGGTCACTCCCGCCGCAGTCAGGGCAAAACTGTCCCGGCTGACCGGTAGGTCCTGATACTTGAAGCTGCCGTCTGGTTGAGCACTCCGCTTGACGTATCCCTTGGCCTTCTCGATGACATGAATCGGGACCGTGATGCCGACCATTCTCGCCGCACGCAGCGCCTGCACCTGGCAGACCACGATCGACATGTCCGAGTCTTGAGCACCCGGCGCATAGCGCCATCCGCCCGAGTCGTTCTGGCTGTCGATGATCAGCTTGACCGCCTCCTTCAGGGACTTGTGAACCTTACGGTTGTGCGTCATCCCGTAAACCTCGGCCAAGAAGAGCGTAGCGAACGCATGCGAGTACATCCGTGAGCCGTTGTGTGTGACAAAGCCATCCCGAACATGGCGCAGCACATAGTTCAGACCACGCTGAACCTGCGGTCCATACTGGCCTCGACCGGGCAGATTCCCACCCGCCATGAACGCCATGCAGGCCAGCGAGGTCACCCCGATATGACCCGAATGGCGAGTGGTGACACGGTAGCTGTAGTTAAGCTTGTAGCCGATGTCAGATCTCCATGACCCGTCGGCCTGCTGCTGCCTTTTCAGGTAGACCAACGCCTTGGCCACCTTCAGCCGGGCTTCCTCGGTCAATTCCACGGGGTCATCGGCCAGCGCATTCTGCTGTCCCAGGATGACCGCCAAAACCATGACTCCCCACGCGATTTTACGCATCATGCGCTCCGCTCCAAATCAGTCATCACTTGACCCTCTTGCGTACCGGACCGCCGAAAGCAATGACTCGGTCGGATAGCGAAACCAATAGTCTCCCACCAGCCAGCACCAGATACGCCATCTTCGAGGACTTCAGCTCCCAGCTGCAGATGCGCTTTCCGGATTTGCGATCTATGACCACAAGCCTCATCGCCTTGCGCGGGCCCAGCTGAACCACCAGATGGCTCTGACTGACTGCCATTTGCCATACCGGCATCCCGGCGACGCCCAGATAGGACTGCCACAGGATCGCACCCGTGCGCATGTCCACCATCACCGCCTCCTTGGATCGTTCTCGCACCTCAGTGGAGCCCTGCGTGACCAGAAAACAGTGGTCGTGAACGATCGTCCTGCGCAACACCGCCTGCCTATCCAACTTCAATCGCCATAGTCGACGCCCAGCGGGGGTATACGCCTCCAGTTCCCGCCCACCGGTGCTGATCACGATTCTGCGCGGCCCGGCCATCAGGCCACGGTCGACAATGCCGTCCGGCACCCCGACCACCTCGACGTTTTTCCCTGTGCGAAGGTCGTAGATCAGCAACTTCTTCGTGGAGAGCGGAACGGCCAGTCGATCTCGGCCAAACAACACGGGAGCCGAAATCAACCCCTCCCGACCCAGCTTGAAAGGCAGAGACCATTTGCCAGTTGCCAGGTCGAACAGAAAGACCTGTCCGGGACGTCGCACCGACCAAGCGATCAGCTGCCGAGTCGCGATCAGCGGCGCCGATACCGCAGCAGCTGGAAATTTGCTGGTCCAGGCGAGCTTACCTGTCGCGGCGTCGAGCAGCAGCATCAGGCTACCCCGTGGATTCCCGTCGGTACCGAAAGCCACAACGGCCACGAGGCCGCGCCCCACCCGGGCGGAACCGATCTCGCCTGGCACCCGGAATCGCCACAATGGCCGCCCACTGCTTGGATCGTAGCCAACCACCAGCCCCTCACGCAGCCAAGCGATCAGCTTGCCGTGCGACCAGGCCAAACCCATCAGCCGAACCCCGGCCTGTGCCGTCCAGAGCAGTGCGCCATCTGATGCCCGATAGCAGGTCAGCAGTCCTCGCTGACCCTTGTTGTCTATGAAGAAGCGGTCCCGAAACTGTGGTGGGCAAGCTCCTTCCGGCTCGACCAACCGCGCATCGGCAGCATCCTTGAACCGCACCGTCCAGGCCGGTTTTTTACCGCTTCCAAGGATGAGCGCTGACTGCGGTGGCCTGGCTTCCAGCGAACTGTACAACTTCTCGTCGAGCCGGCGCCGCGCATAATCTCCAAGATCGAGCCGCTGCTGATCACCGACTTCGATCTCCAAGCCCCCATACTGATCGGCCATCTCGAGCAATATTCCCTTGGCCGAGGCATACATCTTGTTCTTGTCGAGAGCCCTGAACAACAGATACCGTGCAACCGGCAAGTGCGGCGAATCCTGCCTGACCTTGCGCAGGAAGTCCTGCAGGATGCTCTTCGCCTCGAGCGGACGCCCGGTGTCGATCAGCCGCCGAGCCATCAGCATCGTCACCTCGGGCAAGATCGTGCAGTTCGGGTAAAGGCTCAGAATCGCCTCCAGCTCACGAATCGAGCCGCTGCGGCGGGCCAGCTTGAGCCGGCGAATCGCCTCCACATTCCACTTGTGATAGATCGATGGGTCATACGCCTTCTTGAGCGCTTCGATCGCCGTGTACCCAATGGTCCGACCTGCGATGCGATCGTACTCGTCTTCCGGATGGCGAGAGATGATTCGCATGTATACCGTGACCGCCTGATGCCCCTGATTCTGGCCCACATAGAGCTTGGCCAGTTCGAGCAAGGCGGCAAGTCCGGCCGTCGTTCGATGCGAGCCGATGCGAATCAACGACCTCCCATGGCCTTCCTCTATCTTGTCGACCAGGTCGGCAGCCGCCTCATGATCGCCTCGATCGACCATGATCGCCAGCCGCAGCTGCAGCACCCAGAGGCGGGCCGACAGGCCCACCGCGAATTCGGCCGCCTGGTCGAGATCGCGAAGCGCCTCAGCGATCTTGTTCTTCGCACGGTTCTGCTTGGCCCCCGCCAAATAGAGGCTGTAAATCCCAGAGCGGGCTCGACGCGCCGCCTCACGGTATTCACGACTGGTGTTGTTTCGGGCGCGCACAAGCGCCTTTCGATAGTGCTCCAAGGCGAGGCCGAACTGGTCACGCTGCGCGTAGATCGAAGCCAGCCCGTTGTAGCCGAATGGTTCGTTCGGCTCGCGATTGATCATGCCGGAGAGGTTACGCTGAATCTCATGCCAGTCATAGTAGGCCGCCATTCGGCCCTGACCGGTGACGATCCTGACATTGCCCACGAGCATCAAGTTGCCCAGTACGGACGGCCGGGTCCGAGCAAGAATACGCAGATCCTCGGTACTGAAACGGTACTGAGTGTAGCGAGTGCAAACGTAGCCGACCTTGTCGGTCAAGGCCCCCATCCCGACAACAGAACCCTCACCGCTACCCAGCGGACGAGGCATCAGCGCCAATTTTCCGGTCTTGACGTGGAATGCGCGTAATCGCCTACCCGCGGTATACACCTTGCCACGTGTCACGCCGAGCAACACGTGGTCGCCTTCGGCCGCCACCGCCCACTTGAGCTTTCCGGTGTTGGCGTCGTAGGCGTAGAGGAATCTGGAGTCGACCGGCGTCACCAGAACCAGTCCTTGAGTCACCAGCGGAGGCCGGCTGTACCAGGTGACATCAACCGGTGGCAGCTGATGCGTCTGTGTCGTGGAGATCGGTAGCCGGTTGTACCGTGAAACCCAGAGGATCTCCCCTGACTCGGCATCCAGACAAGAAACGAACCCCAGATTCGAGCACAGGTAGATCCGTCCACCAAAGAGCGCCGGCATGCATCCGATCAGTTCCCGAAATGGGCGCCCGAAGAGATTGAGCGCCTGCTGTCCTCCTCCAATCCGGCGCTTCCATTTGAGGTCACCGTTGCGGGTGTCAAAGGCCATCAGGTAATACTTGAAGTACCCCTCGTGGAACGCGCCGGCGGTGTAGGCCACGTTGCCCCGTATCACGGGCGGAGAGAGAATGCTCACCCGATTGATGAACGCATCTCGCCCAAGACGCGGACGTTCCGTTTTCCAGAGCACCTTCCCCGTCGCTGAATCGATTCGAACCAGCACCCGCAGCGGCAGCGGGGTGCGGATCAGATAGCGAAGCCAGGTCTGTGCCTGGCCCTCGGTGGGCACCTCGAGGTTGGCGTAGACCGACCCAGCCTGATAAGTCACCGCATAGGGCTGCAGCATTCCCTGAGGCGTCTGGATCGCCCGGGACAGCGGACCGGCACGCCAGAGATCCCGGCCGCTGAAGTAGCTCATCGCATAGACCATGTGGCCGTTGGAGACATAAACCGCCCCACCGCCCACTGCAGGATGATGTCGAACCGGTAGCTGGCCGCGATAACGCGGTTTCGAACGCCACGGGTAATTGAACTCGGAGATGTCGACGGGATACCGTCTGCTCCACCGGGTGCTGGATGTCTTGACTTCGAATGCCGAGATCCGCGATTGGCTCCAGTTACCGCCGGGCACAGGCCACGACTCCAAGTTCCGGAGCCTCTTGCTGTCGGCCTCCGCCTCCGCCAGCAGACCGCGCAGGTATCCAGCCAGCATCTGCCGTGAGGAACCGATGCGCAAGGAGTCATTTCTCAGGGCACTCTTGGCCGTCAACTGCCGCAGCGGCTCGAGCATACCTCCATGGCGATAGCAGAAGCCGAGCATCGCCACGATCTGTGCTTCGATCGAATCAGCCGAGTACTTAAGCAACAACTGTTCGAGCCAGTAAGCCCCCTGACGCATCTCACCCCGCTCGACTGCCAACGCACCCAAGCGGTGGACCACCTTGTCCGCGGTCGGTGTGAACAGATAGCGCGAGACGATCTGCTTGAGCAGAGCCTCGTCGGCCCCCAGCTGGGCTAGACGGCTGGCCCGCGGTTCATAGCGCGCCACATAGGCGTCGCGACACTCCTTGGGTACCTGCGCCAACATTCTGAGCGCCTGGCTGCGAACGCCACGATAGTGGTTCTTACCGGACTGATAGACCACCTCAGGGTTGGTGACGAGCATCTTCTGGATCTTCTGGATCGCCTCGTCCCAGCGCCTCTCAAGGATCAGATTGTCGATCTTGCGTACTTCGTGACGGATCTCCGGCTTGTCGTTGAGGTAGACCGCCTGATAGTCCGCAGCGGCGATACCGCTGCATGTCAGGGCCCCACACATCAACCAAAAGCAATGTCGTTTCAACAGATACCGTTCCTCTAGACGCATACCCAACTGGGTTTACACCATTATAGAGTAATTATACTCCCAGCGAGGCCTGCTACCACCCCAGCCAACACTTCTATAGACGGCCCAGCCCCGGCGAAGTTCCTGCTCTGACCCGACAGTTCCCCGCCAACCGCCCCACTGGCGATCGCAATCCCAGCCTGCGCTCCGAGGACCGCCGAAAGAAACGGAATGACCGCTTGAAAAACTGAACGCCGGAGACCGCCGCTCAAAGGCCTCGCCCTCGGAACGAACCTCTCCTGTTCGAAGGGCGACTCACCCGACAGACACCGAGCTTGATCAGTGCAGGCGACAAGACTTGCGTACGACCCACTCGACGAACATGAGCATTAGCAGGATCGCAAGCACCCAGCGCAGGTCCCAGGCACTGCGTGAGCGCCCCA